>JBBIHD010000153.1:0-1944 GCA_037447195.1 Nitrospirota bacterium
GCTCCTGAGGTCAATGGTCCTGAGGTCGGGCAAGAATTCCACGCACCGGGCGAGGGGGGTGTGGCGGTTCCGGACGAGCGCCAGGCGCACCGTATACCGGCTCGACCAGTTCGGGTGGCTGGCAATCCGCTGTATCGTTGCGGCGCGGGTGTCCTCACGGCTGATAAGCTTGTAGAGATGGGCTTCGGTGAGGCGGGGATTGTTCAGGCAGGCAGTGATGATGTCGTTGTCGCTTTCCTTCATCAGCGCCAGCAGCGCGCTGCCTGAGAGGGTCTTTGCGAGGGAGCGCTTGAGGCCCAGGGCCACGGTAGGGATCTTTTCCACCAGGACCGCTTCTATCTTGTGCCGGAAGACCATCGGGAGCATCGGACTGCCGGCAAGCTCGGCCAGATCGAAGAGGCGCAGCCCCCGCGCGTTCGCGAGCGCTGCAATGAGCGGCGTCTTGGGATTTTGGGCAAGGGCAAGACGGATCGGATAGCTCTCGGCCCATCGCTTGTCCCGGGCAAGCGCTTCCAGCACATCGCCGGGCAGGTTCTTTCTGCGCGCGATGATCAGCGCGTCCTGTTCGGTCAATCGGCTGTTGATGAGCAGCGATTTGATCACGACAGGGGAGGGATCGTGCAGAAACCGGGCGATCTCGTCCTCCTCTGCGCCAACGGCCTGCCGGGCCCGCTCTTCCTCCCTGTCCTGCATGGCATCCAGTATACCCGCTTTCGTCGCTATTGACAAATCCCAAAGTTTTATGTATTTTTATATTCACAAAATCGAAATTCTACTGGTTTTTTCGTCTCTTGGAGAACTATTCCGCCTCCCCGCGCTGAGCGGAACAGGGTCAGGACGGGCCAGGCGGCGGAGATCGGAAGTCTATTACAGCACAGTAAACACAGCCGGAAGCAGCACAATCCATATCTTCTGAGCAGGCGTCGCTCCTCGGCAGCATGCTCATGAAGGGTGACGGGATCAAGGCATGGACCGAACGCTTCTTTTGAACGCATCGTTTGAGCCTTTGAAGGTCATTTCCTGGCAGCGGGCCATCACCCTGCTGACGCAGGGAAAGGTCGAAGTGATCGAGAGCTACGAGCGCGAGATCCGCGGCGTGACGATCACCTTCCGGCTCCCCTCGGTCCTGCGCCTGCTTAAGCTTGTCAAGATAAGGCGTGCCAGCCAGGAAGTGCGGTTCTCCCGGGCGAACATCTACCAGCGGGACCAGTATACCTGCCAATACTGCGGCACCAGATATGCCGCCGAGGAGCTCACCTTTGACCATGTGATCCCCCTCGTCCAGGGCGGCGACACGTCCTGGGAGAACATCGTCACCGCCTGCCTCGCCTGCAACAACCGGAAAGGCGGGAGGACCCCCCGCCAGGCGGACCTGCGGCTGATCAGAACGCCGGTGAAGCCGAAATGGATGCCTGTGGTGACCGTCACCATCGGGATCAAGAGCGCCCCGCTGAGCTGGCGCGATTATCTGTACTGGAACATCGAACTGGACAAGGACGGATGAACTTCGCCCTGCGGACAGGTCTTGCACTGTTCGTCCTCTTCGGGACCACAGCCTGGATCGTCCTGGCCCGCCTCCTCCCCACCGGCTGCCGCCCCTCTTTTTCCCTTGTCAAAATAGCTGTTTGATGATATAGTTGCCCGAATTTGGCGCCCGACGCTTTCACATCCGTTCCTCAGGGAGGCAGTGTTCCAATGAAAAAGATAGCTCTGATGCTTTGTGCGGCTCTTTTCACGGTCACGACGGCCGGCAGCGCAGCCGCATTCACCCAGAATGAGTTCACGACCGCTGAAAGCCTTGATGCGGGCATGACCCAGACAGGCATACACTTTACCCTGGGCGAACTGGGGAAACTGGACTATAAAAGCTACTATCCCGCCTTCCGGTACGGCATGGGAGCCTTCTTTGAGGTGGGGCTGAAGTTCGGCGCAACAAGCCTCGAT
>JBBIHD010000153.1:1964-5959 GCA_037447195.1 Nitrospirota bacterium
AACTGGGCGCCTTGATCGGCGTGGACGTCAAGTACCAGCTTATCAAACAGGACGAGGGCATCCCCCTGGATATGGCCGTCAGCCTGGGCCTCGACAATACGATCATCAGCGGCAGGAACGTGAGCGAGATCACCTTTGCCACCATCCTGAGCAGGGGATTTCCCCTGACGGACCGGGGCTATAAACTCACGCCCTACGGGGGGCTGGAGATGTCGTCCCTGAACGGCTCATCACGGTATGTGCCGCAGGACGACACGAACGTGTATCTTTTCGGCGGACTGGAGTGGAAGGTGAGCCAGAAGTTCATGATGGTATTCGAGCTCAAGGTCGGAGAGGACACCCTGGGCGGATTCGGCGTCAAGTTCGAGTATTGACCGTTCCGGTCCCGGCAGCGCCAGGCGGCCGGCAGGGTGCAACGGAGAATGGCAATTCCCCAATCAGGCGATCTCAGGGACGCTCCGCTCCCTGAGCTGTTCGAGGGTCTGCACCAGCAGCGGTTCACGGGCGTATTGACCGTTTCGGCCGGCGGCAGCGAGAAATCCGTGTTCCTGAAGGAAGGCGAGATCGTCTTTGCCCGGTCCACGGATGGCCAGGACCGGATCGGGGAGATCCTGGTACGGGAAAAAAAGCTTACCCGCGCGAACCTGGAAGAGGCGCTCCAGCTCGTGAACCGGGCAGGGGGGTTCAAGAAGCTCGGGGCCGTCCTTGTGGAGAACGGTTTTGTAGTGCCGAAGGACCTCTTTGCAGGCCTCAAAACACAGGTCAAGGAGATCATTTACAGCCTTTTTCTCCTGGAAGACGGCCGGTATCGCGTCGATCCGACGCTGCCTGTCGACATCATCCACCTCCAGATTAATATCGAAGAGCTCATCCTCGAAATCATTCAGCGGATCAGGCAGGAAGCATAGGCCCACAAGCCCCGTACCGTTCCCGGGAAACGCCCTTTTTCTCTTGTCCTGCGGCATTAGTGCAGGTATAATCCCGGCCCAAGAAAAATGGAAAGAGAGATGCCTGTGAAGGCCCTGGAGACCGCATCCTTCCCGGAAATAGCAGTCCGGGTCAGCGCCCTCTACAACGAAGAGGAAGACGCCATGATGCTTGGCGTGCTCGGGAAGGACTATGTGATCAGGCACAGCGGCATCTATCTTCACGGGCAGGCCGCCCCCGAGGGCCACGCCGCCGTCATTCTTGATTACTTGTTCTCTGCGGGCGACGCATTCATTGTCGCGCCCTGGCGGTCGATCGGCGACCTTGCCGGCGCGCCGGCGCCCGAGTTCAGAAAAAAGGTGGAACTGCCGCTGGCGCACTATGTTCCCGAGATCATCACCCGCGCCGGTACCCTGCTGCCTCACCTTGACGCGAAGCCCGCTGCCAGCCTGATCAGCAGCGACATGGCCATGCGGGTCAGGGCGCTTCCCAAGGTATCGCTGCATGTGGAGCTGTCGCAGGAGACGCAGGACTTCCCGGCCGAGGTCTGGGTCCTTTTTTCGAACAATGCCCACGAGTTCCTGAAGCCTGCAAGCCTGCAGGAGCTTGGTGAGCTTTTTAAGGAGCGGCTCATCAGCCTGCTCAGGATATATTGAATCGTCATGTGCGGAATGCGGAATGGTGAATTGAAGGCTGCTGACCGCCTCATCGTTGCCCTCGATCTTGACAGCGACCAGGAGGCGCTCCGGGTCGTTGCCGATCTCGGCAATTCCGTGGGCATGTTCAAGGTGGGGCATCAGCTCTTTACCGCCTACGGCCCGGACATCGTCCGGCGGATCATCGGCGGGGGAGGTCGGGTATTTCTCGACCTCAAGTACCACGACATCCCTGCCACGGTCGCAAAGGCGTCCGTCGAGGCGGTAAAGCTCGGCGTCAGCATCTTTAACATGCATGCCCTCGGCGGCCTGGAGATGATGAAAGCGGCTGCCGAGGCTGCCCGCGAAGCTGCAGCCCGGGGCGGTATACCCCTGCCGCTGATGCTGGCCGTCACCATCCTGACCAGCATGGACCAGAAGGCGCTCAAGAAGGAGCTGAAGATCAACCGCTCCCTCAGACGCGAAGTGGTCCATCTTGCGCGCATGGCCAAGCGCGCCGGGCTGGACGGCGTCGTGGCCTCGCCGCAGGAGATCAAACCGCTCCGGCGGGCCATGGCAGAGGATCTGGTCATCCTTACGCCGGGTGTCAGGCCGGCGTGGGCCGCGAAGGACGATCAGAAGCGGATCATGACGCCGGCCGAGGCAGTCGGCGCCGGGGCCGATTATATCGTGATCGGACGGCCTGTGTTGCGGGCCCCGGACCGGAAGGCTGCGGTGGAAAAGGTCCTTCGCGAGATCGAAGGGCGGGAATCCTGACGGCACGCATCAGGGCCGGATATCATACCACGGAACGGAAAGGTACCCATGACCTCTGAAGAAGTACTCGGAATCTATACAAAGACCGGTGCGCTGCTGACCGGGCATTTTCTGCTTTCCTCAGGGCTCCACAGCGAGCAGTACCTGCAGAGCGCCCTCGTGCTGCAGCAGCCGGAGACGGCATCGAAGCTCTGCGCGGCGCTTGGCGACCGCTTTCGTGACATCAAGATCGATGTAGTGATAGCGCCGGCGCTGGGCGGTGTCCTTGTGGCGCATGAAACGGCCCGGGCCCTCGGCGTGCGGGGCGTCTTTGCCGAGCGCCAGTCAGGAGAACTGACGCTCCGGCGGGGTTTTTCGCTCCAGGCCGGGGAGCGGGTCCTGGTGGTCGAGGATGTGATCACCACGGGCAAATCGACGAAGGAGACCATGGAGGTCGTGAAAAAGGCGGGCGGCGTCGTCGTGGCCGTGGGAGCGCTTGTTGACCGTTCAGGCGGCAAGGCCGATTTCGGCGTGCCGGCCCGGTCCCTTGTCATGCTTGCCGTGCCTACCTACGGGGCGGATGCATGCCCCTTGTGTGCAGCAGGGAGCACGCCGGTCAAGCCCGGGAGCAGGGGGTTGACGTAGCCGGGATCGCGCAGATGCACCACGGCCGATGGTCATGAAAAAAACTGGCTGATGTAGCGAAGCGCCACGAAGAGGATCATGCCTCCGAGCAGGGTCTTTATGGTGTTTTGCCGGAAGTATTTTTGCAGTCGGGCGCCCACGTACATGCCCGCAAACCCGCCGATGCCGAAGAGGAACCCCAGGGCCCAATCGGGCGCGGTGGACATGCCGTTCACCGCAGGCAGGACACTGTAAAAGATCACCCCGACAATCGATGTGAGGAAGGTGCCGAGCAGGGCCGCTCCCGCAACAGTGTATACGGGCAGGTGGAACACGGCCACGCAGAACGGCGCTATGATGGCGCCTCCTCCGATCCCGTACGTTCCGCCGATGATGCCTACGGCAAGGGCAAGGAAGAACATGGCCGGGACACTGAACCGGTACCGTTCTCCGAGGAACTCAAATGCCACCCGCGCCGCCGTGAACGACAGGGTATGCACCATGGCATCGGAGGGCAGGACTGTATTTCGAAGGGAGCTGGCGCCCTCGATGGCAGGCCGCGGTGAAGGAGGGCGGGAGCGGTCATTCCGGCGGAGCACGTCGGCAAGCAGCCTTCCCCCCACGTACAGGAGCACGATGCCCACGAAGACCTTGAACAGGCGGGGATCGGGAAGATAGAGGACACGAAGATAGTAGCCGAGGAAGACGCCGGGCAGCGTGCCAGCGATAAGCACCCAGGCAAGGGGCCAGAACATGCGGCCCTCCCTGAAATAGCGATATACGCCGCTCGGGATGGCGAAGATGTTATATACGAAGTTCGTCGAAGTGACGGCCGGGCTCGTGAAGCCGAGAAAGCTCATCTGGAAGGGCAGCAGGATAAAGGCCCCGGACACGCCCGCCATGGCCGTGAAGGATGATATAACAAAGGCGACGAGGGGCGGGATGAAGGCCGGCGTTGATACACCCGATATGGGGAAGAATGTATTGAGCAGGTCCATGATGATCTGGAGTATAGCATAGCGCGGCCTTTGGCCGCCATGGGAAACTGCAAAT
>JBBIHD010000154.1:0-5958 GCA_037447195.1 Nitrospirota bacterium
ATATACATTCCCCTCACCCCCACCCCTCTCCCCTGAAGGGAGAGGATAAAAGGAAGAGGGGCGTTATCGGCGGGAGGGCTATAACCCGTGAGGAGGCCAAGACATGAATACCTACGAAGCGATCTTTATTGTCAATGCCAACATCCCTGAAGACGAAGCCGCCGGCGTCATCAAGAAGATGCAGGACGTGGTGGCGAAGCAGGGCGGCGAGATCGTCACCTTCGAGGACTGGGGCACGAAGAAGCTGGCCTACGAAGTCCAGAAGCAGAAGCGCGGCCACTACGTCTACTTTCGCATGAAGGGCGCGGCGGCAATGGTCAGCGAGCTCGAACGGCAGTTCAAACTGACTGATACGGTGATCCGCTACCTGATCGTGAGGCTGGTGAAGGAGCTGCGCACCAAGCCGCCGGCGAAAGAGAAGAAGTCAGGCGCCAAGAAAGAAGCACCCAGGGCGTCGTCTGCAGCAGCATCGTCCGGAGCATAGGACGCCGGGAACAGGAACGGTCCGGCGCTGCGCATAAGCGCGGCGCACGGGCGAGGGGCCAGTGCCATGACGAGTTTCAATAAGGTGATTCTGCTGGGAAATCTGACGCGCGACCCCGAGGTCCGCTACACGCCGAACGGCGCCGCAGTGGCCAGCTTTGCCATTGCCGTGAACCGCAAGTACAAGCAGGGCGAAGAGACCAAGGAAGAAGTGAGCTACTTCGACATCGTGGTGTTCGGCAGGCAGGCGGAATCCTGCGGCCAGTACATCAACAAGGGCGATTCGGTCCTGGTCGACGGCAGGCTCCAGCAGCGGCGATGGGAGACCGAGGACGGGCAGAAGCGGAACAAGGTGGAAGTGGTCGCACAGTCCGTTCATTTCATGCCGAAGCGGTCCTGGTCCGGCCAGGGTGGCCAGGGCGGCGGCCAGGCAGGGCAGTCCGAACCGATGCCCGAGGCGCCCGTGGACGAAGGCGACATCCCGTTTTGATCCCTCGGCCGTACCTGTTGTTTTCAGATTCATTAGGCGCATTACAAAAACTGAGGAGCAAACATTATGGCAGAAGGAACTACAAGGCCCTCGGCACCGAGAGGGCCGAGAGACAGAGACAGAGATAGAGATCGCGACAGGGACCAGCGGGGCGGCGGCAAGCGGCGGTTCCACGTCAGGCGGAAGGTCTGCAGATTCTGCGTTGACAAGGCCCCGTTCATCGATTACAAGGACCTGAAGACGCTCAAGTCGTTCATTACCGAGCGCGGGAAGATCCTCCCCCGCCGCATTTCGGGCAACTGCGCAGGGCATCAGCGGGAGCTGACCCTGGCGATCCGGAGAAGCCGGCATATCGCCATGCTTCCGTTCTCGGGAGAGCGCTAGGGCGCACCGGAGGCTGAATGAACAGGGACAGTCCCCTTTGGTTCCAGGGGGACTGTCCCTTTTTTTTGGTGAACGCATGAACATGAGAAGCATCGCAGTCGCGACCCTTTGGGCCGCAGGGCTGTATAGTGCAGGACTGATCATCCCGGTGCTGGGACAGATCGCCATGCTGCTGTCGCCGGTGCCGCTGATCCTGGCCTGGGTGCGGGACGGCAGAAGCGCGGGATTGGCAGCAACAGGCCTGGCCGCGGTCATCGTGGCGGCCCTTGCAGGCCCGTCGGCAGCCGCGTTCTTCTTTTTCGGCTTCGGCCTGATGGCCGCGGGAACTGCGGAAGGCATGCTGCGGCCCCTGAAGCCTGAAGGCGCGTCGCTGCTCGGCGGGCTGCTGCCCCTCCTGGCCCTCGGAGCCACCCTGGTGATCTATAGCGCAGGCGGCGGAGATATCGTCGCCGCCATCGAAGCCTATCTCAGGGCCAGCTTCAATGACGCTGCGGAACTGTACCGCCTGATCGGAATTCCCGAGGCCGCCTCAGCGGTCCTCACGATGGCTGATTCCTTCATCTATTACGTGGTCCGGCTCATGCCTGCCATTACCGTTGCTACTGCGGTGACCCAGGCAGCCTGCTGCTATGGCATTTCGCGCATCATGATCCTGCGGCGGGGCGGCGCTCTCCCCGGCAGCATCCCTCTCTCCTCGTGGCACGCTCCTGATGTCTGGGTCTGGGGGCTCATTGCCGCCCTGTTCCTTGATGTGCTTCCCTGGAAGGCCGCCAACATCGCAGGATGGAACATGACCTTTCTGGCCGTTGTGGTCTATACGGTCCAGGGGATCGCGCTGCTGGAGCACTACCTCAGGAAGATCGCCATGCATCCTGTGGCCCGGGGGATCATCACGGGCCTGATCCTTGCCACGCCGCTTCTCGCCTTTCTCACGGCCCTGGGCGTTGTGGATGTGTGGGCTGATTTCAGGAAGCTGAGGGGTGACGGGGAGACAGGGGCGACGGGGAGATAAGACAAGGGAAGAGGGAAGAGGGAAGAGGGAAGAGGGAAGAGAAGAACCCTCCAGGAGCACATATTTCTGCTATAATACGTCGCAAAGGAGCAGCCATGCGGCTTACACGAGAGATGGTCAAATATATGGCGCAGGGGATCGTTGCCTCCCTGGAAGCCAAAGAGCTGGTGAAGCTGTTGAAGCCGGCAGACTCCGTGGCCCAGAAGATCGAGGCCCTTATCCTGGAGGACGCAGCGGCCGAGGACCGCCTCGATGCCGAGGTGAAGAAGCTGCTTGCGTCCCACGAGGCGGAGATATCAAAAGGCGGCATGGACTACCGGAAGCTCTTCGATATGACGAAAAAGAAGCTCGCCCAGGAGCGCGGGATCGTACTATAAATGCGGAATGCGGAGTATACAGCGAAAGGCGAGGCGCCGTTGCTATGAGACTGAGTGAAGACAGGATATCATACCTCTCACGGTTGATCATGACCGGCATCGTTGACAACGGTTTCGTGGAGCCTGCTCAGCCGCCGGAAAAGGTTTACCGCGAGATCAAGAAGAGCATCATCGCCGAGCTGGAAGCGGAAGAAGAGGTGGACGCGGCGGTGCGGAGCAAGATACTGTCCCTTTCCCGCAAGGTCCCCGAGGGCAGCTCCGAGTGGACCGTGCTCTACCGCAAGTTCATGGATGAAGAGATGGGGAGGAGAAAGCGGCTTTGAAGAAGCCCCTCATTTCCGGCATGGTCGTTCTGGCCATCCTCTCGGGACTGGGGCTGTTCCTGGTCAAGGGGGCCGCAAGCCCCTACTTTTTCCCCTTCCTTGTCGCGCTGCTGTTCCTGCTGGTCTCCCTGGCGTCCCTCCGGTTCATCTTTCACGAGACTGTCGAGCCCTTCCTGTTCATGGCCTGGGGCATCCTCTGCCTGAACCTCGTGGTGCAGATCACGGGCGGCGCCTCGTCGCCTGCCCTCTTTGCCTATTTCATCATCGTGGTCGCGGCGGCTTTCCGTTCCTGGAAGGAGGCCGCCGGAGCCGCCGCGGTGATCCTGGCCATTGAGGCCGCAAACCTGCTTCAGGCCGGCGCTGCAGCCGCTGTCCGGTGGCCGCTTTATGGCGGGTTCGCCTTTTCCCTTGCCGCCGCGGCGGGCATTGCCGCGCCCCTTGTGGAGCGCAAGCGGCGCAAGGTGCGCCGGGCGGAAGCGGAGTACGAAAACCTGCTGGCTGCCGCCCGCTCGGTAGATCCCCTGGCGGGAGGCCTGAAGCTCGACGCTTTTACGGAACAGGGCAGGCAGGCCTCGAACGTGAGCGCCGCCGTGGAGCGAGAAGGCGCCTTTCACAGCCTCATCGATATGATCGCGGGGATGGTGCCTGCCCATACCTACGCGCTCTTCCTCGCCGAGGGCTCTGACGGCCGCTTTATTCTGCGGGCGATCAGGAGCGCGAGCAGGCACATCCCGTCCGTGGGCACGGCGGAAGTGACGCGAGGCAAGGGGCTCATCGGCATCTGCATCGACAAGAACCGGCCCCAGTACGTCTCCGAGCTTGTCATACCGGCAAAGAACCTGGGCTACTATACCGAGAATGCCGCTGTCCGGTCGCTGCTCGCAGTCCCCCTCGCCCAGGGCGACGTCAACGCCGGCATCCTCGTGGTGGACAGCCTGGAGCCCGACGCTTTTCCTCCCGCCCTGCAGGATGCCCTGTCGCGCTTCGTCCCCTTCTTTCTCCAGATCATCGACAAGGTCCGCATCACCCGGGAACTGGACATGCGGGCCAGGAACTTTCAGGCCCTCCACGAGATGAGCGAGGTGCTGAGCAGCAGTCTTGAGCTCGACAAGATCCTGAAGAAACTGGCCGGCCAGGTGCGGTCCGTGGTCGCTTCCGATTTCTGCGCCTTCATCCTCTATGACATGGTGAGCGATGAGGCAGTGCTGACGGCGCTGGAAGGATACGGATCGCGCTTCGAGAACCACCGGTTCCCGATCGAGCAGAGCGTTGTCCTGTCCCACATGCTGAAGCAGTGGTGCGATCAGGCCGCGTCAGGCCAGTATTATTTTTCCGACCTGGGGAAACGCGGCCGCGAGATCGACCTGTTCCCGATCCGGGAGCTGCAGCAGCCGCTCCAGTCGCTCTTCGGCAGGCCGCTCGTGGCGCGGGGCAAGTTCATCGGCGCCTTCTTCCTCGGGTCCTTCCGGTCCGACGCTTTTTCCGAGTACAACCGCGAATTTCTCGGTACGCTCATGAACCAGGTGTCGGTGGTGATCGACAATTCCATGCTCTATGAGGACATCCGCAACAAGTCGCGGCAGGACGGCCTGACAGGCCTGCTGAACCACCGCACGTTCATGGAAAAACTGAAGGACGAGACCCTGCGGCTTTCGCGCGACCAGAAGCCCTTTTCGCTGCTCCTCGTGGACATCGACCATTTCAAGAAGGTGAACGACACCTACGGACATCCTGCCGGCGACGCGGTGCTGGTGCGCGTTGCGGGCATCCTGAAGGAAGCGGCGCGGGGGGCCGACTTTGTGGCCCGCTACGGCGGCGAGGAGTTCGCCGTGGGCATGGTCGGGGCGGACGCCAGGGGGGCCCGGCAGATGGCAGAGCGGCTGCGCAAAACGGTCGAACAGACGGTCATCCAGGCGGGGCGGACCGCCATTTCGGTAAAGCTCAGCATCGGCATCGCCTCGCACCCCGACGATGGGGGCGGATCAGAGAGCCTGCAGCATCTCGTGGCGCTGGCCGACAATGCCCTCTACCATGCCAAGCGGACCGGCAGGAACCGGGTCTGCCTGTACCGCGACGCCCGGGAAGCGGAAAAGAACACGCCTGTTGCCTGATACGTATTAAATTGGATGCAGCATTTGGACGCGGATGAACGCAGATTTTCGCAGATAAAACCAGGCATTTGGATGAATGGGGGCTTCACCCAAAAGGCGATTCTTATTAAGCAGCTAATGAGATTTTATGTCTGATTTTATCCGCTGTTATCGGATTTGATCCGCGTGCAAAAGCTTTTCTTAGGCTTATCCTTTCGCTCCGCGTCCCGCGGCTTGATTCGAGTTAAACCTTTCCCCTGGCTCAGGGTCTCATATCACAGAACGTGGTTCTCCTATGGACGATGCTGAACTTCTGAGAAAGCATGGTAACGGCGATCGGGAGGCTTTTGACGAGCTTGTCCGGAAATACCAGCGGCCCCTCTATTCGCTCCTCTTCCGCATGGTGAGCGACCACGAAGACGCCGCGGACCTGCTTCAGAAGACCTTTGTCAAGGCCTTCACCAGGGCCGGGACCTTCGAGGGACGGTCGAGCTTCAAGACCTGGCTGTACCAGATCGCCATCAACCTGGCAAAGAACCTGTACCGGGACCGGTCCCGCCTGCAGCAGGTTTCCGTTGATGATGTGGTGCTCAGCCGGGACCCCGGGACCCTCAACGGCCTGATCAGCAGGGAGAGCCGTGAGCTTCTCCGGGGGGCCATGGGCTCGCTCCCGGAAAAGCAGCGGCTCACGGTGATGCTCCGGGTGCAGGAAGGGAAGAAGTTCGAGGAGATCGCCGAGATCATGAAGTGCTCGGCGGGGACCTAGAAGGCGAACTATCATCATGCGGTCCAGAAGCTG
>JBBIHD010000155.1:0-5957 GCA_037447195.1 Nitrospirota bacterium
GTAGGTTTCTTTTGACTTTATCAGACGTTCCTGATTTTATCCGCGTCCAAATGCTTTTTTCAGGTTTATTCGTTAATCCCCTTAGAGGAGGGCCTGTCGTGGGCAAAGTGTCGCGCGCACTCATCAGTGTATCGCATAAGGAAGGCATACTGGACTTTGCCAGGGGCCTGGCAGAGCTCGGCGTAGAGATCCTGTCCACGGGCGGGACCGCCAAGCTCCTCAGGGACGGCGGTGTTGCCGTGAAGGACGTGTCGGAGTTCACGGGCTTCCCCGAGATGCTCGACGGCAGGGTGAAGACGCTGCACCCCAAGGTGCATGGCGGACTGCTCGGCCGACGGGGCGATCCCGAGCATGTGAAGCAGATGAAGCAGCACGGCATCGAGCCTATCGACCTCGTGGTGGTGAACCTCTATCCCTTTGAGCAGACCGTGGCAAAGCCGGGCTGCACGCTCGAGGACGCCATCGAGAACATCGACATCGGCGGACCGACCATGCTCCGGTCAGCGGCGAAGAACTATGCGGACGTGGCCGTGGTGGTGTCGCCCCGTGATTACAGCAGGGTGCTCGATGAGATCCGGAAGACCGGTGAAGTATCGGCCAGGACCCGCTTTGATCTCTGCCGCACCGTGTTCCTCCATACGGCGCGGTACGACAGCGCTATTTCGGCCTATCTGGACCAGCAGGTGCCCGAGGACGAGAGGACGCGGTTCCCGAACATCCTGACGCTCCAGTTCGAGAAGGTGCAGAACCTCCGGTACGGTGAGAACCCGCACCAGCAGGGCTCCTTCTATCGCGAGTTCGGCAGGAAGGAACCGTCGGTGGCCGGGGCGAAGCAGCTCCAGGGCAAGGAAATGTCCTTCAACAATTATCTCGATGCGAACAGCGCGCTGGAGCTTGTGAAGGAGTTCGAAGGCGTCGCGGCGGCCATCATCAAGCACAATAATCCCTGCGGCGTCGCTGCCGCGGCATCGCAGGTGGAGGCCTACCGGGCCGCCCGGGACTGCGATCCCGTTTCGGCCTTCGGCGGCGTGATCGCCTTCAACCGGATCGTGGATGCGGAAACGGCCAGGGAGCTTGCGTCCACCTTTGTGGAAGTGGTCGTTGCGCCCGAGTTCGCACCTGACGCACTTGAGGAACTGAAGAAAAAGAAGGACCTGCGGCTTCTCGACATCGGACCGACGGTCGCAGGGGCGGCCGAGGGGATGGACCTGAAAAAGGTCGCGGGCGGTCTCATCTACCAGGACCGCGACCTCGGCAGGCTGGCGGACATCAGGTCCCTGGCGGCGCCGACCAAACGGAAGCCGACGGCTGACGAATACCGGTCCCTGGAATTCGCCTGGAAGGTCTGCAAACACGTGAAGTCGAATGCCATAATCTTCGCTGCCGGAGAACGGACGATCGGCATCGGCGCGGGCCAGATGAGCAGGCTTGATTCCGTCCGCCTCGCCGTCATGAAGGCGCAGTTCCCGCTCAAGGGCACGGTGCTGGCATCGGACGCCTTCTTTCCCTTCCGCGACGGACCGGACGAGGCGGCCAGGGCAGGCGTGACGGCAATCATCCAGCCCGGCGGTTCGATGCGGGACGAGGAAGTGATCAAGGCGGCCGATGAGAACGGCATCGCCATGGTGTTCACGGGCATGCGCCACTTCCGGCATTAGACGCAGTTCAGCTGTCCGCACGTCCATGGGGCGATGTGGTTTTTCCGGATGGTCCTCTATGAAACAGGTGATAAACAATCTGCTCCTGCTCGTATTGCTGCTGGTCCTGCCTGCCGGGTGCAGCAGGAACGAAGCCGGGTCGAAAGCTTCCGCAGGGCCGGATGGATCCGGCGCAGCAGCAGAAACGAGGACGCCGTACTATCATGGCCTGGTCCAGGAGTACGAATCGATCCTTGCCCAGGACCCGAAGAACCTTGCGGTCATCATCGCGCTGGGGAACGCCTATTTTGACAGCGGGCAGTGGAAGCAGGCTGTCGGCGTCTATGAGCGCGCGCTGGCCCTGGACCCGCGGAACACCGATGTGCGGAGCGATATGGGGACCTCCTACCGGAACATGGGCCTGCCTGACAGGGCCATTGCCGAATATCGCGCTGCTCTCAAGTACGAGCCGGGCCATCAGAACGCCCGGTACAATCTGGGTGTTGTCTATGCCTACGATAAAAGAGATTACGCTGAAGCGATCCATGTCTGGGAAGACCTCCTGCGCATCGCCCCGAACCACCCCCAATCGGAAAACATGCGGTCCTGCATCGTAACGTTCAAAAAAGTGGTGAAGAAGGACGACGAAAAATGATCCGGTATCTGGTGCTCTTTTTTCTCGGTCTGCTGCTATACTATTCTCTGAGAACGGTCCTGCGGCCCGCCTCCCGGGGGGGAGGCCGGAAAGAGCCGCAGCAGCGGGTGACGGGGCAGGATATGGTGCTCGATCCCGAGTGCAACACCTATATCGTGAAGGACCGCGCCGTGGCGCGGCGGGTGCAGGGCGAGACCAGGTATTTCTGCAGTGATTCCTGCGCCCGGAAGCACGAGGAAAAAGGCCGCTCCTGAAGCGGCCCTTCGGCGGGAGAAGCGGAGCGGATATGGTGTATCTCAGGCTGCTGGTGCTGTCGTTTCTGGTGGGCGCCATCCCCCCGGCAGCGGGGATCCATTCTGAACACGCGCCGCCTGGCCTCGCGTCGGAGCTGGCGGCCCATGACGGCGAGCTGAGCATCGTGATCCAGAAATCCCGGTACGTGCTCACCGTGTACAAGGGCGCCACGCCGGTCAAGAGCTACCAGGCCGTTTTCGGCAAGGGCTATGCCGGCGGCGACAAGGTACGCATGGGCGACAAGCGGACCCCCGAGGGCGCCTTCTATATCTGCAGCATGAACCACAGCAAGAGGTTCTATAAGTTCATGGGGCTGAGCTATCCCGGCAGGGAGCATGCAGACCGCGGTCTGGCCCTGGGCTTGATCACCCGCGCTGAGCACGAAGGCATACTTGCCGCGTTGAATGAATGGCGCCAGCCCTCCTGGGACACGAAGCTCGGCGGCGCCGTGGGCATCCACGGCAGGACGCTGGGAGGCAACGCGGTTCCGCACCCCGATTCGCGCCTGCGAAACTGGACGGACGGCTGTATAGCCCTGTCGAACGACGATGTGGACGAGATATTCAGCGTTGTCAGCCTCGGCACGGCAGTGTATATTGTTCCATGACCCTGTCCCGCCGAAGACCATCGCAGGCCCGTCCAATCCCCGAACGCTACCGGAGCGAGCTCGACCGCTGCGTGCGCTGCGGGTCCTGCCGGTCCCTATGCCCCCCGGCCCTGCACCGGAAAAACGAGTCCTTCTCGCCCCGCGGCCGCCTTGCCCTGGTCCGGGCCGTTCTGGAAGGCCGGCTTGCACTCTCCGACGCCTATCGTGATCGTCTCGTCACCTGCACGGGCTGCTTTGCCTGCGAGGCCGCCTGTCCCGGCGGCGTTCCTGCGGCCGCCATCATCCAGGCGGCAAAGGAGCAGGCCGTGGAGGAGGCGGGTCCGGGCCTGATAGGTTCCGTCCTGGGACGCGTCCTGAAGAGCCCGGCAGCGCTCCGGTCCCTGGGCCGGCTCGCTCCCCTGGCGCTGCGGCTCGGCCGCTCCGGCGGCGAAGGCAGGACGCTGGCGCGGGAGCATGCGGCAGGGCCCGGCGAAGGCGGCCCTTCGCAGCGCCCCCCGGGCCGCCGGAAGCGCGTTGTCTTCTTCGCGGGCTGCGCGGTCAGTTCCTTTCAGCAGGACGTGGCCCGCGCTTCGATCTCGGTGCTGACCGGTTTGGGGTACGAGGTGGTCGCTCCGAAAGATACGCCCTGCTGCGGCAAGCCGCTCCTGTCCCTGGGCGACCGCGCCGGAGCAGAGGAGCTTGCAGCCAGGACGGCATCGCTGCTTTCCGATCTCGGCGCTGATCTTGTCGTCACTGCCTGCGCATCCTGCGGCTTGACATTTAAAAAGGATTATCCTACACTGCTGCCGCCTGAAGCGGGAATGCCTGCCCTGCGGGACATCCACGAGATCCTTGCTGAAGGCCTTGCGGGCCGTTCGCTCGCCCCCCTGGAGCTGCGTGTGACCTGGCACGAGCCATGTCATCTCGGCAGGGGCCAGGGGCTTTCGGCTGAAGCGCGGAAGGTCCTGCGCGCAGTTCCCGGCGTAGAGCTTATTGAGATGAACCATGCCGACCAGTGCTGCGGTTTCGGCGGCTTGATGCGCATCACCCATCGCGAGCTGTCGGAAGGCATCGGGCAGCGCAAGGCCCGCGCCATCATCGCGACCGGGGCGGCGGCCGTTGTGACGGGCTGTCCGGGTTGCAGCATGCAGATATCCGATGCCCTGCGCCGCGCAGGAGCGGAGCGCGACGTGTTCCATACGGTGCAGGTCGTTGAGGCGTCTCTGGCCTGCGCTGAGCAGCTGAGGGAACGGCCGGCAGCCGCTGTTGCCCGCTGACAGGAGCACAGGCTGTTCACATTCAGGAACGGATGAACATACAACGAGGAGCAGCAGGCCGCCCCTCGTAATTTTGCAGGACGGAAAGGACGGAAGGATGAAGTTTTTTATCGACACGGCCAATGTGAAGGAGATCCGCGAAGCAGCAAGCCTTGGCGTGGTTGACGGCGTCACCACCAACCCCTCGCTGATCGCAAAGGAAGGCAGGGACTTCAAGCAGGTGATCGAGGAGATATGCTCCATCGTCGACGGCCCCATAAGCGCCGAGGCCGTGAGCCTGGAAGCCGACAAGATGGTGGCTGAAGGTGAAGGGCTTGCGAAGATCCACAAGAACGTGGTGGTGAAGCTGCCCCTGACGAAGGACGGGCTGAAGGCCACCAAGAAACTGGCGGAAAAGGGCATCAAGGTGAACCTGACGCTGGTCTTCTCACCGGCCCAGGCGCTGCTTGCCGCAAAGGTAGGCGCCGCCTATGTAAGCCCCTTTGTGGGGCGGCTTGACGATATCAGCCATTACGGCATGGACCTGGTGCGCCAGATCGTCACGATCTACCAGAACTACGGGTACGACACGGAGGTCATCGTTGCGAGCGTGCGGAACCCCCTGCATGTGCTGGACGCGGCCCTTGCCGGCGCGCACATTTCCACGATCCCCTTCTCGGTGATCGACCAGCTGGTGAAGCACCCGCTCACGGACATCGGGATCGAGAAGTTCCTGGCCGACTGGAAGAAGCAGGAGAAAAAGTAACCGACAGGGAGACAAAGGGACGCGGCGACGCGGGGTATGCACTACTCCCTGTCACCGCGTCTCCCCGTCACCCTGTCATGGTGTTTCTCTATGCCCATCTTCGAATACCATTGCAATGCCTGCGGGGCTGATTTTGAAAAGCTGGTTTTCGGCCCCGATCCCGAAGTGGCCTGCGAGCACTGCGGTTCCGGAGACGCGCACAAGCGCCTCTCCCGCTTCGGCATGGGCAGATCCGCTACGGGTCCATCTTCGTCCGGCACCGGTTCCGGCTGCGGAGGCTGCTCAGCATCGAGCTGCGCGGGGTGCAAGTAGCCGCCCCGCCTTCAGCAGTATGCAGGCAGCCTGTCTCCGCCTGTTCCTTCTCGTCCTCGACACATGGATTGCATCATCGATTCTCACCGCGCCTCCTCCTCGCTTCTGATCACCCCCTCTCCCTGGAAGCCGCATCATCGCTTCTACGCATCTTCGATGCTCCTTCGATGCGGAAAACCAAAACGCTAGAAAGAAAAAGGCTTGAAATACAAGGACAATAACCCGATTTGACAAAAAAATATTTTGCGCTATAGTTTTCAAGAGCATTCTGCAATGCATCCCGCCGTGCGGCTGCCTGTTCTGCAGTAGTTGCCCCGCTGCTCCGCCCGCCCAGGGAATACCTCATGTAGGTTTGCACTCCGGAGGCTGTTGACCGGTGATAAAGTCAAAAACAATCGAGCCACTTGCAAAAGTGCTGAGATAGGCGTTTTTTTGGTGAGAAGGTAGGTTT
>JBBIHD010000156.1:0-5861 GCA_037447195.1 Nitrospirota bacterium
CGGGCATTTGTCCCTGTGGGGTCTGGGAAATGGTGGAGAACGTTTAAATCGTTTGCCACGGATGCACACGGATATCCACGGATAAGATGAAGAGTTTAGCCGCGAATTGACGCGAAGGAACGCGAATAAGAGCCCTTTACCTGAATATGGTGAAGGGCTTTTTCATTGGGTGCCCCGGGATAATTGTGTCTTGACAAAGCAAGAATACAGAGCTATCTTAGAGACATCTCATAGATGGCAGGACGGCTATGATCTTTCAGGCATCGACTGGGATTCGGCAAATGTAGAGCACGTCCTGCGGCACAATGTTGTTCCGGACGAGGTGGAAGAGGCTTGCGTCAATAAACCCTATATCAGGAAGACCCTCGAGAACCGATACCTTGTTTATGGTATTACCGATGCCGGCAGATATTTGTTTGTCGTGGGCGTGAACAAAGGGCGCGGCATTTTCAGGGCCATAACGGCGAGAGACATGACGGAGCGGGAAAAGTCTCTCATCAAGAGGAGATAGAGAAATGAAGAATATTCCGAAGTTCAAATCAGAAAAAGAAGAGGCCGAATTCTGGGCCACTCACGACAGCGCTGATTATCTTGAAGGCACGAAAGAGGTCGCGGCGCGCTTTACGCGGCCGAAGAAGAAGCTGGTCTCGCTCAGGCTTGACGACAAGACCATCAATGAGCTCAAGAAGGTTGCCGAGAGGAAAGGTATCGGCTATCTGGAGCTTGTTCGCATGTGGGTTCTGGAGAATCTTGAGAAGACCAGGGCGGCCTGATTTGAGCCTTGCAGAGATCGCGTAAGGACACGATCCGTCAGCCCCGATTCGTTGCCAATTACCATGTGGATGCGGGACGGAGGAAGGCGCGCCGCCCCGGTTCAAAATGTCATCGGACGCGGGCCCGGGAAGTCATAAATGGAATCCTTACATCTTGGTAACTGGATGATCTTAAACCGCACACAAGGAGGAAGTGTCCTTCTCGCATAACTGTAATCATGGGGTCGCGTGTCATGACCGGTAATGAGCGGCAACAATCGTTTTTTTTCTTGATTTTATCGATCCGGTGTGCTACAAAGTACACATCACTCTGGGAATTTCCTTTGAGAGTGGGCAAGTCATTTGCCCGCTCTTTTTATTTGGAGGGCATGATGGCAGAGGTCGCCGGGGAGATACGCCGGCTGCTCGATCCGATCCTGGCGTCCCTGGGGCTCTCGCTCTGGGAGCTGGAATTCAGAAAATCCGGGCCGCGCTGGCTATTGCGGGTCTTTATCGACCGCGCCGAAGGCGGCGTCACCCTGGACGACTGCGAGGCAGTGAGCAGGGACCTGGGCGCAGCGCTGGACGTGGAAGACATCATCGGCCATGCCTATACGCTTGAGGTTTCATCGCCGGGGCTCGACCGGGCGCTCACGCAGCCCGAGCATTTCGACCGTTTTGCAGGCAGCCTGGTGCGGGTCAAGACCTTCCAGCCCTTCAACGGCCAGAAGGTCTTCGTGGGAAGGCTGCTCGGCCGGGACGGAGAAAAGATCGCCATCGAACTCGAGATCGGCACGAAGCTTGAGATCCCCCTGCGGGAGATCACGAAAGCTTCCCTCGAGGTGGAGCTGTAAGATCACTAATCAGTGCAGCCGCGGCCTGTTCCGCGGTTTCAGAACTTTCAGGAGGCAATGACGTATGAGCCAGGATCTGATACTTGTAGTTGACCAATTGAGCAAAGAGAAGGGAATAGCCAGAGAAATGGTGCTCGAGGCCATTGAGTCGGCGCTCGTGACAGCGGCAAAGAAGAAGTACGGCGCCCAGCGTGTAGCGGTGCAGATCGACCCCAAGCGGGGCGATATCATCATGTACGCATATAAGAAGGTGGTGCCGGTCGTCGTGAATGCCGACGAGGAGATCAGTCTCGAGGAGGCGCTGGAACTCTATCCCGAGTCTCAGATGGACGGTGAGGTGCCGATCCAGATCGAATTCCACGGATTCGGCCGCATCGCGGCGCAGACGGCCCGCCAGGTGATCGTCCAGAAAGTGCGCGAAGCAGAGCGAGATGTGGTCTTCCAGGAGTTCAACGAAAAGATCGGCCAGCTGGTGAACGGCATTGTGCTGCGCCACGAAAAGGGCGCCTATTTCATCGACCTGGGCAAGACCGAGGCGGTCCTGCCGGCGCGGGAGCAGGTGCCCCGCGAGAGCTACCGCAGGGGCGACCGTTTGCGCGCCCTTGTCCTGGAGGTGCGCGATACGTCCAAAGGTCCGCAGGTAGTGCTTTCGCGCAGCCATCCGGATTTCGTTGCCCGGCTCTTTGAAATGGAAGTGCCCGAGATCTATGAGAACATCGTGGAGATAAAGGTCGTGGTGCGCGAGGCCGGCGACCGAACCAAGCTTGCCGTGGCCTCCAAGGAAGCGCAGGTGGACCCCGTAGGCGCATGCGTGGGCATGAAGGGTTCGCGGGTGCAGGCCGTGGTGCGCGAGCTGCGCGGCGAGAAGATCGATATCATCCCCTGGTCCGAGGACGCCCGGATATTCATCGCAAAGGCCCTGAGCCCGGCGGTAGTGGAAAAAGTGGGTGTTACGGAAGAGGACAAATCGGCCCTTGCCGTTGTTGCCGACACGCAGCTTTCGCTCGCCATCGGCAAGAAAGGCCAGAATGTCCGCCTGGCCGCAAAACTGACAGGCTGGAAGATCGATATTCTGAGCGAGTCCGAGTATGAACAGGAGCGCCAGAAAGAGCGTGAGCAGGAGATCGAGGCCGCCATTGCCGAAGAGACGCGCAAGATGGCCGAGGAGACGGTGGCCAAGGAGTGCATGGAAGCCGAATACTCGGGCGCTGAAACCGCAGCCGCTGCCCCGGCCGAAGCACCTGCGCCTGCCGGCCCTGCACTGACCGATATCGAAGGCGTAGGCGAAAAGACCGCTGACGTGCTTCGCGAAGCAGGCTATGATACGGTCGAGAAGGTCGCTGCCATGAGCGATGATGAGATGATGACCATCCCCGGCATCGGCGAGAAGACGGCAGAGAAGATCCTGCAGTCGGCGCGCACGCTCATGGGCTGGTAGGCCGGCGCAGGGCGGTCCCGGGATGGCTGCGTCTTTTGGAGCGCAGGCCCGATAATGGTGAGAGGGGAGTTCTTACGCTGCTATGGCGCGCCAGTCTGAAAGGACCTGCATCGCCTGCAGGGCGTCGCGGCCCAAGGATGCGGTAGTTCGTGTTGCCGTTGCAGCAGGACGGGTTGTTCTGGACTACCGGGAAAAGCTTCCGGGCCGCGGAGCCTATGTCTGTCCTGAGCAGGAGTGCATTCGCAGGGCCTTTGCACGCGATGCATTGTCGAAAGCGATGCGGATGAAGGTGCAGGCTCCGGAGGGGCGGGAGTTCATGGCCCTTCTTGCAGATGCCATCCGCCACAAGATCCGGTCGCTCCTGACCATGGCGGCAAAAGCCGGCAAGCTTGCGGCTGGATACTCGGCTGTCAAGGACAGCTTCGAAAAGGGCAGGGTCGTAGGCCTGTTGTATGCCGAGGACCTCTCGGACGGAACGCGGGAGAAGATCGCTGGTGCGGCGCAGGGCGCCTCGCCGCCTGAGGCGGTGCTGTTCACCCGTGAGGAACTAGGCGCCATGCTCGGCCGCGAACTGGTCGGGGTGGTCGCACTGGAGGACCGGGGGCTGTCGGACGCCGTGTTCCGGGAAGCGAAACGATTAAAAAACTTGATAAAGCAGGAAGAGTAGAGTACAATAGCTGAACCTTTTGGGGGTATTCGATCGTTATGACCGTAATCAGGGTACATGAGCTGGCCAAAAAGATGGGCGTCGAGAGCAAGGACATCATATCCGTGCTCGATAAGATGGGCATCAAGGACAAGACTGCGTCCAGCGGCCTTGACGACAAGGAAGCCAAGTCCCTGATCGAAAAGCTGAAGGCTGTACGCAAGGGCAAAGAAAAGACGGTGAAGCCGTCCGCCGGCACTGCAGGCACGAAAGAAGAGCGGATGAAGAAGGCCGCTGCTTTGATCGGCAAGTTCTCCTCGAAGCTCGAAAAGCCCGGTGCCCGGCCGAAACCCGCTCCGATCCCTCCTCCACTCCCCAAGCCGACCATGCCCGCTCCGCCCATTATTCCGCCTCCCGGATCAGAGCCGGTAGCGGAAGAGGCGGCAGCAGCCAAACCGGCTGCAGCAGTGCCGGCAGCGCCTGCAGCACCGGCAGCGGTGCGCGAGGCGCGTCCGGCGGCAACGGAGGCGAAACCAGCGCCCGCAGGCCGGCCGCAGCATCCGGCCCGGCGCGATCAGCGGCCGGGAGGCAGGCCCTTTCAGCGCGAAGGTTTCAATGTGCCGGTGATGCAGCCGCCGCCGGCCCCGGATACGGGAAAACCGAAGAAGAAGCAAAAGAAGAAGCGGGAAGATATTGACCGCGATTTCCGGGGAAAGCCGAGCTTCAAGAAGCTTCCTGACCTCAAGACGCTTCCTGCGGGCAAACGCGGCTACCGGAAAAAGGAAGCCGCCGCTGTGCAGCACACGGACCTGGCGGAGATCACGAAGCCGCGGAAAAAGGTCGTCAAGATACAGGAAGGCGTCACGATCAAGGACTTCGCCGATCTGATGGGTCAGAAGGTGGGAGACGTGATCAAGCGGCTCATGGGCATGGGCGTCATGGCGACGCAGAACCAGGCCATGGACATGGACGCTGCAGTTCTTTTTGCCGATGAATACGGGATCAAGGTGGAGGTGACCTCCCTCGAGACGGCCGAGGACGTTCTCGAGGAGAAGACCGACGCAGCCGAGAGCCTTCTGCCGCGTTCGCCCGTGGTCACCATTATGGGGCACGTGGACCACGGTAAGACGTCGCTGCTCGACGCCATCCGCGAGACCAACGTGGTCTCGAAAGAGGCCGGCGGGATCACCCAGCATATCGGCGCTTATCAGGTGAGCCTGAAGGGCCGGGACATCACGTTCCTGGATACGCCGGGCCATGCGGCCTTCACGGCCATGCGCGCCCGCGGCGCCCAGGTGACGGACATCGTGATCCTGGTGGTCGCGGCAGACGACGGTGTGATGCCCCAGACCCGCGAGGCAGCGAACCACGCCAAGGCGGCGGGAGTGCCGATCATCGTTGCCATCAACAAGATCGACAAGCCCGGCGCGAAGCCGGACCGGGTCAAGCAGGAGCTTTCGGAGCTGGAACTTGTACCGGAGGAATGGGGCGGCCAGAACATATTTTGCGACGTCTCGGCCAAGCAGAAGATCGGTCTTGAGCACCTCCTTGAGATGATCCTTATCCAGGCCGATGTGCTTGAGCTGAAGGCGAATCCTGACAAGATGGCGCGCGGTACGATCGTCGAGGCCAAGCTCGACAAGGGCCGCGGCCCCGTGGCGACCGTCCTTGTTCAGGGCGGAACGCTCAAGGTCGGCGACATCTTCGTTTCCGGCGTCCAGTTCGGCAAGGTCCGCGCGCTGGTGAACGACCGGGGAGACCGCGTTGATGCTGCGGGACCTGCTGTCCCTGTTGAGGTGATCGGGTTCTCGGGCGTGCCCCAGGCAGGGGACCGTTTCATCGTGATGGAAGAAGAGCGCAAGGCGCGGCAGGTCGTCGAGTTCCGGCTGAACAAGCAGCGCAGCGCCGAACTGGCCGCCGTGAAGAAGATCACTCTGGAGGACCTGCACAGCCAGATCCAGGAAGGCATGGTAAAGGAGCTCAATATCGTGCTGAAAGCGGACGTGCAGGGGTCGGCCGGCGCAGTGGCAGACGCCCTCATGAAGCTCTCCACGTCTGAGGTAAAGCTCAAGATCATCCACAGCACCGTGGGCGCCATCACCGAGACCGACGTAATGCTTGCGGCGGCCTCGAACGCGGTCATCATCGGATTCAGCGTCAGGCCCGCACCC
>JBBIHD010000157.1:0-4657 GCA_037447195.1 Nitrospirota bacterium
GATACGGTCCAGGCGATCATTGCGATGCCACAGGACGCGAAAGCAAGGCCGGTCCAGGAAAAGGCGTTCCCGATGGTTGCAGCCTGGCCGGCAAAGCGGGTGTCCCGAAAGAGCCACAGCAGCAAGGCCGGTATCGCGATGATGCCCGCGCCGGGAAGGATTGCCACGGACCTGAGCGCGCGCCATGTCATGACCTGTCTCCACCTCCGCCGTGCGGCATTTGGAAGAACTTCGAACCGTTTACTTCCCCCCTGCCACGAGCTTCAGCTTGTCCTCGATGCCTCCGGGCGCGCCGGAGATCTTCATGAAGGTCCCCATACCAAGGTCCGGGAAGTTCACGGCAATGCGGAACTTGCCGTGCAGCATGTAGGCCTTCCCGTCGGACACGATCAGCTCATAGGGTAGATGGGCCGTGGCCTTCAGTTCGGCAGTGTCGATGATCTTCATGACCGCGGCGTCGGCGCCGTCGCCGTCCGTGATTGCCACGCCGAAGAGCGATTCCTTTTTGCCGGGCAGGTCAACGCGGTAGACCTTGGCGCAGCCGCCTTTGCGCGCCGCGAGGTTCGCCTCTACGGCCTGCAGCGCTGCGTCATGCGACGCATGGGTCCCCAGCTTCACCTGGTCATCGAAGTAGGGCATCATCATCATGTAATGGTACTTGCGCAGCTTGCCCGCCGCGATGCCGTTCTCGGATCCGAACTCGTTCTTTTTGCCCAGCGATTTTTCCATGGCCGCAGCAACGTCGGCCAGGCCGTCCTTCATACGGTATGCCTGGGCCATGTACAGGGGATTCGTATAAGCGACCTGGACCCCCTTTGGCGTTTCGGTCAGGGATATGCGCTGTGCCGCGCCATAGGCGCCGAACCCGGACAGCGCGGCCTTGCTCTTCAGCGCTTCGCTCGTCGCAACAACAACATGGGCGCCCTTGTAGGGCGCATACTCACCCACTACCTCGAACCCTTCCAGCGCAAGGGCGGCCTTCACTTCCGCCAGCTTCGCGTCGATCGTTCCGGGCCCGCTGGAGCCGAGCACAAAGGGCCTCAGGACCGCGTCTGCGGCCATTGCCGGAGCCGTGAACAGGACACTGCGAGGACAAATGCTGCAAGAACGGATGTGATGCTGGATAGCATGATGATACCTCCTTAAAAGCAACCAGGGTAGTGGCACAATTATGCCCCGATGGACATGAGAGAGAAATTCGCATCAGCCGCGGGAATGCGCAAAATTCGCGAAAGGGTCGCCAGCTTTTCTGCACTTGGTGCGAACAGCGCTCTACGGTCCCGCCTGGCTGGAACAGAAAGCGCGGCCCTTTGTGCTGGTCTACGTGACGAACCACGGCGCCCGCGACGAGATCGCTACGACGCTCCAGGGCTGGGGCTATCAGCGGGGCCGGGACTTCCTCTCCGTGGGGTAGCTGCATCCCTCTTCTATCTGTCCCCCTCTGTAAATAAACACCAAAAATCCCTTGACTTGCCATTTTATTTGGTGGTAAGCTTAGATGTCACCTGAAAGGGGCCTTTCATAAGGTCCCTCCGGTGATCAGGGGGCGTTCTCTATGAAAAAGGTGAGGATTTTGCTGGTCCAGAACATCGGCACCAAGGGCAATGGCACGCGCGAACTTCTGGCAAGCGCGGGGTACGACGTGCTCTGGGCAGGGTCGGGGTTGTCGGCGCTCATAACAGCGAGCCATGAGCCCTTTGACCTGGTCATGATCGATACGGCCCTTCCCGGCACCGAGGGGATGGACCTGTGCAGGCGCTTCCGCAGCAATGCCGGCACGCGCCGGAAGCCCATCATCCTGACAGTAGGCCGCGGCTTCACGACTGCCTCCTTCTCCCGGACCGAGAACAAGCCCGACGAATTCCTTGAAAAACCATTCACGGAGAGCGCACTGAACATCATGGTCGCGTCGCTCCTCGATCAGACGCCGGACAATGCGGCCGGGGAGCAGGCTGCTGCTCCCGCGCCCGAACCGGAGACGAAGCCGCTGCGGCGTCCCGTGCTGCGGCTTGTGCCCAGGAGCCCCTCGGGAGAGCTGGATGTTCCCTCCGCGGACTCGGAACCGCAGGACAGCATCATAGACCCCACTGCAGGACTGTTCAGCAGGCCGCAGTTCGAGGCCATGTTCTCGAAGGAATTCAAGAAGTGTCTGCGCTTCAAGCAGCAGATGAGCTGCATGATGATCAATCTCGACGGCAGCGCGATGGGCCGGAAAGCCGACGAAGCGCTGGTGAAGTCCATTATCGGGCTGGTGCAGAGCACGATCCGCGAAGTGGACACCATAGCCTGGTGGACCGGCGAGTCATTCGTGATCCTGTTCCCCAATACGCTTCGCAGCGACGCCGTGCAGGCTGCGGCGCGGGTGCTCGAGGCCGTGGCGGTGCATCCCTTCACCTGGCCCGATGCCACACGGGTCACCATGAGCATCGGCGTTGCCGGCCTGCCGGACCCGCATATCGATACGGAGCAGAAACTGCTTGATTCGGCTGTTGATGCCTGCGGCAGGGCTCTCGAAGGGATGGATCGCGTACCGAAGCAGATGGAGCGCCAGGCCGCCGGCCGGAAAAATGTGGAGAAGAAGGCCGCGAGTTAGGGATCGATTTTATTTAAGCTTTCCGATTTCGTTTGTTATAGATGCGTTTCATCGCATGATGATCCGGATGTCCGCGTTCCGCCCTCGAAGGTTCCTGCCATATAACTTAAGTAAACCGCCTCTTTGTTACTTTATTACACAAAAATCCGCAAAAAACAAAACCAAATTTAATGTGCTTGCACCGTAAATTAATCACTGCTACTTTAATAACAATGTTATATTCCAAAAACGGCAGTTGGGACACGGAAAAAGCGGATAAACCCTGAGAAGGCAAATACTTTTGTTCTGAAAAGCCTTTCACCGTGCAGGTGAGTTCTTTTTCAAGTATTAGTCGTAAGTATATCTTTACTTTATCAGATGTTCCTGATTTTATCCGCGTCCAAATGATTTTTTCAGGCTGAATCGTCCGGTTCTCCAACGCCTCCACCACGCGGCTGCAATGTCCGTCTGCAGGCCGATCGAGGGGGGGGGCGAAAGGGGCATGAAAATGCAGAGCAGCGGCCTTCATGAAGTCCTGTCGCGGAGCGATGCGGTCTCTCTCCTGGAGCTTATTCACGCCTGCACAACCTGCGCTGATGAGCTGGCATTTCGGGAGATCATGGGCAGGACGGGCGCTCTCTTGCCGCACGATTATTCCATTGCCGTCCTTGCGGGCAGAAACGGCGGCAGCAGCGATGCATTCTACGATGCTATCAATGTGAGCTATCCGAGCGAATGGATCGCCATGTACATCGCTCAGCGGGAGCATGAGCGCGACCCCATCTTCCGGGCGAATTTCCGATCCTTCAAGCTCCAATATTTCGGGGATATCCTGGAGTGCGCTGAATGCCCGAAGGACCGCAGGGCTGTGGCGAATGACTTTGGCATTGTGGAAGGATATGTCAATGGAATTCGAGATCACAACAACACCGCGGGCAGCATGATCTGCTTTTCCGGAAGGAAGGTGGCCCGCGAAAGGCGTTCGGAAGCGATCCTGGAGCTGCTCGTGCCCCACCTGCATCAGGCCTTCACCCGCATCAGCGCCCTGCCGCTCGCTACAAAGAGAGCAGTTTCGCTTTCCCCTAAAGAACAGGAAGTCCTCGCATGGCTCGCGGCCGGCAAGTCCACCTGGGACATCTCGGTGCTGCTGGCTATCAGCGAGCGCACCGTCAAGTTCCACGTGGCCAACATCCTGCAGAAGCTGGACGCCTCGAACCGCGCCCATGCAGTGGCCATTGCCGTGGAGCGGGGGATGGTGAATATCGATTGATATGAAGAAGTACGTCCTGAACAAATGGATATATCTCGTATTATTCGGCCTTCTGGTCTTTGCGGCGCTTACGGCATGCCTCAAGGTCCTGCACGATTCGCCGCGCGTCGGCGCGTCCTTTGGCTGGAGCAGCCACCAAAGCCGCTGGATTGTCGATTCCGGCAAGAAATGGTCCCTGCTCAGGGACGGCGACCTGGTCCTTGCCATTGAGGGCAGGGACGTTCGATTCCTGGACCTGCTGACGGACAATATCTTCATCACCTCAAGGCCTGAACTCTTCGACTGGTTCGAAAAGAAGCGCGAGCTGCATGAGATTCTCCGGTCGCCCGGTCTGGGAATGACGGTCCAGCGGGAGGGAGCTGTGCAGTCGATCCGGACGCCTCTGAGGGTCCAGGGCCTCTCTTTCTTTCTCAAGTGGGATTCCGTACATTTTCTCGTGGCCCTTGCATTTTTCTTCATCGGCATGATCGTGCTCTATAAAAAGGGAGTAGAGCAGATCAGCATGGTCTTCTTCCTCTTCTGCATGAGCGCCGCGGTCATGCTCATTACCTTCGCTGCCGGCCTGCTTGCCGAGATCGCCTTTGAGCCCAGTGCCTTCGCAACCGTCAATATCATAAACCTCATCACCTTTTACCTCTCGTCGGTGCTGCTGCTGCATTTTTCCCTGCTTGTTCCCGTGAAGCGGGGCGTCGTCACGCGGCATCCCTGGCTCTTCTGGCTGCTCTATGCGGCGAGCGCGGTGATCATTGGTTCGCTGCATCTTAAAGTGATGTACACCACCATGGCGCTCTATTGCATGGGAGCGCTGGCAGCCG
>JBBIHD010000157.1:4674-5855 GCA_037447195.1 Nitrospirota bacterium
GCTTCATTCGCTATGCCGGGCCGGTGGAGCGGCAGCAGATGAAATGGGTCGCAAGCGGGTTCGTTTTCGGCCTGGGGCCCTGGGTGCTGATGAACGGCATTCCGCTGCTGATCACGGGAGAGAACCACTTGAGCTACAGCGTGTCGGCCATCTTCCTGGTGCTGGTGCCGCTCTTTATGGCCTTTGCCATCCACAAGTACCGGCTCTTCGATATACCGGCCTTCTTCGAGGGGGCCTTTGTGTACGCGCTGACCTTCGCGGTCCTGGTGGTCGTAGACATCGCGGTCATGAGCTTTCTGGGCACCCACTTTGCCGAGTCCCTGGGTGTGCATCCCACGGGCCGCACGCTCCTGCCGCTGATCCTTGCGCTGCCGCTCTACATGGCTGTTCGGGATGTGGTGCGCTATGCTGTCAGGAAGACCGTGAAGGCCACGATCTCCGGCAATAATGATCATCCTGCGGGAAATGATGCGGCAGTCAGCGCATCGGGGCTGGCATATATGCCGGAGAGGGAGTCTGCTGAGCCAAGCGTCAACGGCCGGTATATGCTGAGCGCCAGAGAGCGGGAGATCCTTGGCGCCGTGGAGCAGGGGCTCAAGTACAAGGAAGTGGCCGAGAGGCTGAACATAAGCCCCCATACGGTGCACACGCACATGAAGAATATTTATGAGAAGCTCCAGGTGAAGAACCGGCAGGAAGCGCTTACCAGGGCCCGCAAAATTGGCGTCCTTTGACCCCACCTGCAAAAAATACCCTGTTTATACCCTCAAAATACCCTGCTCTCGGTATTTACTTACTCTTCCCAGCCATACATAGTGCACATTAAGTATCATCAGGTACCTTCCGCTTATTCAGCACAGGAAACAAACAACTGTATTACTGCGCTGGTCTGATCAGGGAATGCGGTGTGTCGCGCAGCTTCAATACCGCAGGAGGCCTCACCACGGGCCGGGTTAGAGGGGCGCCACCTGTCCCTAAGGACAGGTGACAGGAGGGTGCATTTGTATTATCTTCTGCATGACCCCGCAGAAGGAATGCGAGTGCTCGAGTACACCCACCTGTCCATGGCCAGCGAAAAGGTAGATGTTAAGGCCGCGCTTTCCGCGCGGGAGCAGGAGGTGCTCGCCTGGATCAAGCAGGGCAAAAGCACGGCGGACATTTCGCGCCGCCTGGGCATCACC
>JBBIHD010000158.1:0-5834 GCA_037447195.1 Nitrospirota bacterium
ACCTCCATGCGGTCGAGCAGCGGCGGCGGGATCGTGCCGAGATGGTTCGCCGTGGTGATGAACATGACCTTCGAAAGATCGAAGGGCACATCGAGATAGTTGTCCCGGAAGTCCTTGTTCTGCTCCGGATCGAGCACTTCCAGCAGCGCCGAGGAGGGGTCGCCGCGCCAGTCCGCGCCCACCTTGTCCACTTCGTCCAGCATGATCACGGGGTCCCGGGCCTCGGCCCGTTTCAGCACCTGGATGATCCGGCCGGGCATGGCGCCGATGTAGGTGCGGCGATGGCCGCGGATCTCGGCCTCATCATGCAGGCCGCCCAGGGACAGGCGCACGAACTTCCGGTCCAGGGCGCGGGCAATGGACTGGCCCAGCGAGGTCTTGCCAACGCCCGGAGGTCCGGCAAAGCAGAGGATGGGCTCGCGCACCTTTGAGCCCTCCTGCCCGCCCCGCTCATCGCCCAGCTTTTTGACGGAAAGATACTCCAGGATGCGGCCCTTGATCTTGTCCAGGTCGTAGTGGTCCTCGTCAAGGGTTGCACGCGCCTTTTCGATGTCAATTGCCGAGGACGTGGTCTTGTTCCAGGGAAGGTTCGTCATCCACTCGAGGTAGGTCCTGATCACCGAATGCTCGGGCGACGCCGCGTTCAATTTCTCCATGCGCGACAGCTCCCGCTTGGCCTCCTTTTCGGCCTCGGGCGTCATCTTCGCCTGTTCGATCTTTTCGCGCAGGACCTTGATCTCCGACCCTTCGTCCGTTTCCTCGCCCAGCTCCTTGCGGATCGCCGACAACTGCTGCCTGAGCAGGTACTCGCGCTCGGCCTTCTGCATCTGGTCCCGCGCCTGGCCCTGGATCTTCCGGCCCAGTTCGAGCACCTCGACCTCGCGGTTCAGATAGACCATGAGCTTCTTGAGCTTCTCGTCCACCTTGTCGATCTCGAGTATCTCCTGGCGCTGGGCAAGCTCGAGCCGCATGTTCGTGGCGATGAGATAGACGAGCTGGCGGGGATCTTCGATGTTGATCACGGCCGCCGAAAGCTCCTCGGGCATGTTCGGTGTGAGCGAGACCATCTTCTGGAACACTTCCGACAGGCCGCGCATCAGCGCCTCGAGCTCCACGGTCTTGTCGGTCTTGTCGGGAAAGGCCTCGACGCGGGCGCGGATGAACGGGTCCGTCTGCTTGAACTCGGCAATGGAGATGCGTTCCAGGCCCTGGACCAGCACGCGCAGCGTGCCGTCGGGCACCTTGATCATCTGCAGGATCCGCGCCATGGTCCCGACGACATAGACATCGTCAAGGCTGTTCGCCTCCACATCGGGCCGCTTCTGGGACGTAAGGCCCAGGATCTTGTCGCCTACGGTCACTTCGTTGATCAGCTTGATCGAGCGCTCCTTGCCGATCACCAGCGGATAGACCGTCATCGGATAGACCACCGTGTCCTTGAGGGTCAGCAGCGGAAGCTCACCCGGTACGGGGGGTATCTTCTCGTTCATGGCCTTCTCTGTCTCTTCCATCTTGGCGCCTTTCGCAGTTTTCCCGAAAAATTTCGCGAACAACTCCTGTAATTTCACTATCCCTTCCCTCATGACGCTTACAGCTTCCTGAGCGTGATCCTGAGGACCCCGTTCGTGTATTCTGCCTTCACATCATCATGATCCACGGGAAAGGGTATGTATATCTCGGCCCGGAAGGGCCCGTACTTGATCCCGAGCTGATGGCAGGCGCTCATCCCGCCCGACAGGGGCTGCGGCCGTTCCCCTTCCACCACGAGGATGTCGCTGAAGAGCGTGACCGCCATGTCCTCTTCCCGGACGCCCGCCAGCTCCATGATCACGATAAGGGCGTTCAGCGTTTCGTACACGTCCGTGGGGGGCCGCCAGGTCGTTGTGGCGGGAACGGTCCAGGCGGAAAAGGACTCCCAGATGTTCTGGACAGACCGCTCCGGGCCCGCCTTCTGCATATACTTATAGGCAAAATACCGATACCGCAAACCGTGTGCTCCTTTCAGCCTGATCGAAGCTGGGACCATGTATGTGTGAGGAAAGATGAACTGCCGGCGAATGTGAACACGCGCAAGGTTTCTTAATTAAACAGTATCACAGCGACCAGGCAATTTCAAGAAGATTGTCGTTCCCGCGCAGCGGGCGCCGTCGGGATGCCCGGCATCGCGTCGGCGCTACTTTTTCTATTGACAAGCAGATGCCCCCTACGTTATATTTGTCCATTCAAAAACGCGGGTGTAGCTCAGTTGGTAGAGCGCAACCTTGCCAAGGTTGAGGTCACGGGTTCGAGTCCCGCCACCCGCTCCATTTTTTCAGCATCAGAGTCTGGAGTTCGGAGTCCGGAGCAGCGCATCTCTTCAGAACGTGACGACTCCGGCTCCCGATCCCAGGTCCAACTCCCGACTCCCCACGCTCAACTCCAGACGCATGAACCGGCGGCGTAGCCAAGTGGCTAAGGCAGAGGTCTGCAAAACCTTCATCATCGGTTCAAATCCGATCGCCGCCTCCATCTCTTCCGCTGTGCGGAAGGGATATCCTGAATAGTACGTCCGAAATCCTAAAGAATATCCAAATTCAGATCAAGAGACCCCTCCAGCGATGATCATGTGAATTTGCTATTTATTTAGAATTTGATGCTTCGGATTTCATGCTTGCCATTACTCTATGTCCCATTCCGACTTTGTCCACCTTCATCTTCACACCGAGTACAGCCTGCTTGACGGCGCCATCCGCATTGATGACCTCGTAACCAAGGCCCGGGAACTGCGCATGCCGGCCGTGGCCATAACTGACCACGGCAACATCTTCGGCGCCCTGGAGTTCTACCAGAAGGCCATGAAAGCGGGCGTGAAGCCCATCGTGGGATGCGAGATATACGTGGCCCCGGGGTCGCGCTTCGAGAAGTCCACGCCGGGAGGCCACCAGGACGAGGCATCGTACCATCTTCTGCTGCTCGTGCGGAACCGCCAGGGCTACCGCAATCTCCTGAAGCTCGTGACGGCCGGCTACCTCGAAGGGTTCTACTACCGCCCGCGGATCGACAAGGAACTGCTGCGCAGGCACAGCGAAGGCCTTATCGGCTCCTCCGCCTGCCTGGGCGGCGAGGTCCCCGCCCTGCTGCTCCAGAACCGGTATGACGATGCGAAAAAAGCGGCCCTGGAGTACCAGGACATCCTGGGCAAGGAAAATTTCTATTTCGAACTGCAGGACAACGGCATCCCCGAACAGGAGTTGGCGAACCGGGAACTGATCCGCCTCTCCCAGGAGACCGGCATCCCCCTCATTGCCACGAACGACTGCCACTATCTCGACATGGGCGACCACAAGTCCCACGACGCCCTGCTCTGCATCCAGACCGGCAAGATCGTGAAGGACACGAACCGGATGCACTTCTCCTCCGAGACCTTTTATGTCAAGACGCCCGAGGAGATGAAGAAGTCTTTCGGCCACGTGCCCGAGGCCATCAGCAACACCATTGCCATTGCCGAACGGTGCAACCTGGAGCTGGAACTGGGCAAGTATCACCTGCCCCACTTCCCGGTGCCTGAAGGCTCGACCCTTGAGTCCACCATGGCCGACAGGGCCCGGAAGGGGCTTGCCGAACGGCTGCAGGAGATCGAGGCTGTGCGCGGCGCCGGAAGCGTGGACCCTGCCCCCTATCAACAGCGGCTGGAATATGAGATCGAGATGATCGGCAAGATGGGATTTGCCGGCTATTTTCTGATCGTCTGGGACTTCATCCGCTACGCCAAGGAAAAAGGCATTCCCGTGGGCCCGGGCCGCGGCTCCGCAGCTGGCAGTCTTGTCGCCTACAGCCTCAGGATCACGGACCTGGACCCCCTGCCCTACAATCTGCTCTTCGAACGCTTCCTGAACCCCGAGCGCATCAGCATGCCGGACATTGACGTGGACTTCTGCATGGACCGGCGTGACGAGGTGCTCAAATACGTCACGGAAAAGTACGGCCCCGACCACGTGACCCAGATCATCACCTACGGCACCATGATGGCCAAGGGCGTGATCCGCGACGTGGGCCGCGTCCTGGACATCCCCTACGCCGAAGTGGACAAGGTGGCCAAGCTAGTCCCGAACCAGCTGAACATCACGCTCGAGAGCGCCATGCAGCAGGAGCCGAAGCTGAAGGAGCTGACGAAGAAGGACCCGCGCATGGCCGAGCTGATGGACATCGCCCTGCATTTGGAAGGCCAGGTGCGCCATGCGTCGAAGCACGCGGCCGGCGTGGTCATCTCCAAGGAGCCGCTGACCGAATACGTGCCGCTCTTCAAGACGCCCAAGGACGAGATCACCACCCAGTTCGACATGAACGGCGTGGAGAAGATCGGCCTCGTCAAGTTCGACTTCCTGGGCCTGCGCACGCTCACGGTGATACGAAAGGCCGAGGACCTGATCAATGAACGGCTGCGCAAAGCGCCCCTGGCCCTGGCCCAGTCATTCGCCGTCGAGCGACTTCCCCTGGACGACGCCCGGTCCTATGAGCTGCTCGGCCGCGGCGAGACAGCAGGCATCTTCCAGCTCGAATCGTCCGGCATGCGGGACATCATCATCAAGATGAAACCCCAGTGCTTCGAGGACCTCATCGCCCTCGTGGCACTCTACCGTCCCGGCCCCCTCGGCAGCGGCATGGTGGACGACTTCATCAAGCGCAAGAAAGGCGCCACCAAGATCACCTATGAACTGCCGTCCCTGGAACCCATCCTGGCCGACACCTACGGCGTGATCGTGTACCAGGAGCAGGTGATGCAGATCGCCAGCGCCCTTGCCGGCTTCTCCCTCGGTGAAGCCGACATCCTGCGCCGGGCCATGGGCAAGAAAAAGCCCGAGGAGATGGAGAAGCAGAAGAAGCGGTTCCTCGAAGGCGCAAAGGAAAAGAAGGTGCCCCCTGCCAAGGCCGAGAAGATCTTCGATCTCATGGCCAAGTTCGCCGAATACGGGTTCAACAAGTCCCACAGCGCGGCCTACGCGCTCATCTCCTACCAGACGGCGTACCTCAAGGCGCACTATCCCGTGGAATTCATGGCCGCCCTGCTCACCAGCGAAGTGCAGGACACGGACAAGGTGGTGAAGTACATCTACGAGACGCGCCAGATGAAGATCAACGTGCTGCCGCCTGATGTGAACGAAAGCCGCTGGGACTTCACCGTTGTCGAGGCCCATGAACGCGATTCGATCGAGCCCGGCAGCACCATCGGCTCCATCCGCTTCGGCCTTGCTGCGGTCAAGAACGTGGGCCTTTCCGCCATCGAGGCGATCATCGAGGCCCGTGAGCAGAAGGGCGCCTATACGACGTTGGCCGATTTTTGCAGGAAAGTAGACCTGCGCAGGGTGAACCGGCGCGTTATTGAAGCGCTCATCAAGTGCGGGGCTTTTGATTCTACGGGCGCCCACCGGGCCCGCATGTTCCAGGGAATCGACCTGGTCATGAACGACGCAGGCCGCCACCAGGAGAGCGAGGCTGCCGGGCAGTTCAGCATCTTCGACAGCATGGACGACCACCAGAAGGACCTGGACCTGCCCGAGGCGCCTGAGTGGAACGAGGGCCAGCTCCTGGCCTTCGAAAAGGAGGCCCTGGGCTTCTACATCACCGGCCATCCCCTTGCCGCCTTCCAGGAAGACATCAAGCGCTATGCCACGGCCACGACGGAGACGCTGGAAAGCGTGGCTGACGGCAAGGAAGTGACGATCTGCGGCATCATTGCCAACATGAAGCAGAAGATCACGAAGAAGAGCGCCGAGAAGATGGCCATCCTGAACCTGGAAGACCTGACCGGTAATGTGGAAGTCGTCGTCTTTCCGGACCTCTTCAAGCAGTCAGGC
>JBBIHD010000159.1:0-1080 GCA_037447195.1 Nitrospirota bacterium
AATTCGCTGCATAAAGTAAACGACTATCTCTGGGAGATCCCGCAGCAGGGCGGGATGAAGGTCCCGGGCAGGATCTTCGCGAGCGAGAAGCTGGTCAGCGAGATGGACGAGAAGGTGCGGGAGCAGGTCACGAACGTTGCCATGCTGCCGGGCATCCAGGTAGCGTCCATGGCCATGCCCGACGCCCACTGGGGCTACGGGTTCCCCATCGGCGGCGTGGCGGCCTTTGATCCCGACGAAGGCGGCATCATCTCCATGGGCGGCGTGGGGTTCGACATCTCCTGCGGCGTGCGCACGGTCAAAACAGGCATGACGCGCGAGCAGATGGAGCCGCAGCTCACGAAGCTCGTCGACGAGCTCTTCCGGCGCGTGCCCGCCGGCGTCGGTTCCGAAGGCCTGATCAGGCTCACCACGAGCCAGCTCGACGAGATGCTGCTGGGCGGCGCGGAATGGGCCGTCAGGAAGGGCTATGGCGTGAAGCAGGACCTGGAATACATCGAGGAGCACGGCAGGGTGAGCGGCGCTCAGCCCGAGCACGTCTCTCCCACAGCCAAGAAGCGGCAGGAGCGCGAGATGGGGACCCTCGGCTCAGGCAATCATTATCTCGAAGTGCAGGTCGTTGACGAGATATTCGACAGCGAGGCAGCTCTCGCCATGGGGCTCCGGAGGAACGATGTGGTCATCTCGATCCATTGCGGGTCCCGGGGGCTGGGCCATCAGATCGGAACGGATTATATCAAAAGCCTGGCCGGCGCCGCATCGAAGTACCATCTGCCCCTGCGGGACCGCGAGCTTGCCTCAGCGCCCATCGATTCTCCTGAGGGCAGGAACTATTTCGGCGCCATGTCGGCAGGAATCAATTGCGCGCTGGCCAACCGCCAGATCATCACCCACCTGGTGCGAGAGATCGTGCAGGACGTTTATCCCGCGGCAAAGGTGAGCATGCTCTACGACATCAGCCATAATACCTGCAAGGTGGAGACGCATGTGGTGAACGGCAGGAAGAAGCGGCTCTACGTGCACCGCAAGGGGGCCACACGTGCCTTCGGCCCGGGCCAGATCGACCTGCCGAAGGAGTAT
>JBBIHD010000159.1:1111-5826 GCA_037447195.1 Nitrospirota bacterium
CCGTGCTGATCGGCGGCACCATGGGCACGGCGTCCTATATCCTCGCGGGCACGGAAGAGGGGATGCGCGCGGCCTTTGGGTCCGCCTGCCACGGCGCGGGCCGGGCCATGTCGCGCACCCAGGCAAAGAAGAAGTGGCATGGCAGGGAAGTCATCAAGTCCCTGGAGGAGCAGGGCATCATCGTCCGGGGCCACTCCTATTCCGGCATTGCTGAAGAAGCGCCGGAGTCATACAAGGACGTGGCCGAAGTCGTCGACGCGGCCCATTTCGCGGGGCTGGCGCGCAAGGTGGCGAAGGTGAAACCCTGGGCCTGCGTGAAGGGGTAGACGTGAAGATGGCGGCAGGTACTGAACGACACAGGTGAGCGCGTTCATCTTTTTCAATCCGTCTGCGCTGCTTTCGGGTTTCATTCTCCGGCAGCGGCTTGCATGGCGCTTTGTTTCCGGCATAACGACGATACAGTTCAGTGCGTTGCGCTTCAAAACATCGGCTTCCGTGATTTCTTAAACTGAAACAGGGCTGCATGATCTCTTGTTGCCAGGAATCCCTTTTTTCAGTATAGTCATGCATGAAAGCGGCGCACGGAACCGTCCGGAATCGCCGCTTTATACTCGAACCTCGTCCGTTTCGGGAGGAAGCGCCATGGCAATAACCGCAAAAATCGAGGGCAACAAACTGGTCATCACCGCTGACCTGGAAACACCGACCCCGAGCGCTTCGGGTAAAACATTGGTAGTTGCCAGCACGAGGGGGAACAAGGAAACCGATGTCGTCATAGATGGAAAGCCGGTAATCATCGGCCTGAATGCTTATATCAAGAAGTAGACCGCAGGCGGTCTGGAGTCATCAGGAATGGATTCCGTGGACGAAACCCCTCAGGAAGAGCCGGCTGCCTTCCAGTTTGACCTCTTTGGACTGGATCGGATAAAGCTCGGCGAAGGATACGCCGCTCTGGCGAGACTCGATCTGGACAAGGCCGCTTCGATCTTCGGCGACCTCGTCAGGGATGATCCGCAATTCGCCGATGCGGTTGACGGAAAGGCAATGGCCCTCGCATGGGGCGATGTCTTGCGGGGTATAGAGTCGCTCAATGGGGCAGCGGCGGCCCTGTCTTTGTGGGAGAAAATCAGGTCCTTTTCCTTCGGTCAATGGGGCGACGGACTTCGAAAAGCGCTTGTGAAAAAAGTGATCGACCTGGTCGGGGATAACGATGACTTTTTCATCCCGCCTGATTTGTGCCTGGGGTTTCTTCATATTGACGTAATGCAGTATGAACGAGCGGAAGATTCGCTCAGGAAACTTCTGGAAAAGCATCCGGACAATGCCCGGCTCCTCTGTCTTCTCGGCAACGCCCTTGTGCCGCAGCGGAGACGATCTGAAGCGCGGGTTTATTATGCAAAGGCATTTCTTCGGTCACCCCGCGAGGCAAGCGAGGCAGGCGCGAACGACGACGAATTGGCGGCGATCATCAGGAGGGAAGGTCCGTATCTGACGCCGATCCACGGATTGCTGGAAGGCGTTCTGCCGCTCGTGGACACGGCGGCGATTGTTGCCGTCGATCAGGACCATGCCGGGATGCTCGAAATTTACCGGGCACTGAGCCGCGCGGACGCGGCGCGCGTAAAGCGTGATCACCGGATGATGGTGGAGGAGAGAAAAATATTGAAAGAGCTTTCGGCCGAAGTTTTTGATGCCTATATCACCCGGCTTATATGAGGTCTGCGCCCGCGTCAACCCGTGGTCGAAAACGATTGTTACAGAGGCTGTCGCCGGACCGCCGCAAGAGCCCTGTATGTCATTCTGAACGCGGTGAAAATCCTGCATTCCCGAACAATACGAGACCCTTCGCTTCACTCAGGATGACAAAACAGGGTTTGTGCAACGGGCTCCGCGTAAAAGAGGAAAATATATGAAAGACGCGTTCAACGAATACCTGAAGAGTACGGAAGAAATGCGGGCTATACTCGCGTTACGGTCGCCGGAAGAGGCTGCCTACGATAAGGAAGTCGTCGTCGGACTGAAAAAAGGCTGGTCGGTCACCAAGGCCCTCAAGCGCGCTGCTTTGAAGCATCCCGACGAGGCCCTTCAATGGGACGACGATTCGATTTCCGACATCAGGGAGAAGTATGAGTGGCTGATGGAGCATGAGGAAATAATGGCAAAGGCCAAAGCCATGGGTTTCAAGGAAGACCGGGGACGCACTGAAGCGCCGGACAGGCTTGAAGGCCGGGAAGATACTGAGTCGTCTCAAAGGGGGAGCGCCCATGGCGCGTCTTTCAGCGCCATGAATCGGTTCCTTGAAGAGGAAATGGGGAGGAATCCTCGCTTGTCCGAAGAGCTCGCGGCAAAGGGAAAAGGGGTCATGACGTTCGGGAGACAGATGACCGATGAGCAATTGCTTGACAAGCTTCGCTCCCTCGGCGTGGACCTGGACCGGACCTCGTTCGGCGCTTTGCGCGGGGGCGCACTCTCGGCCGCGGACATGGCGGAGCAGCTTGTCCGGAAATATCACCTTCGGTTCAAGGGCTTTGAAGAGGACTGGTTGTGGGTCTGTCTCGCGGTGCTATGGGAACGGTGGCATCCCGAGTCCCCGAGCCTTGAAATGATCGACGACGCGATGCAGGAAGGCTATGAGCTGGCCGAAAAGCGATCCGCCGCCGCAGCCGGAGACCTCTGGCTCGGAGTCTGGAAAAGCATTCTTGCCGTCATGGATGTCCGGGGAATGAAGCTCCTGGACGATTTTGACGAGCGGTTCAGCGGAACGCAATCGGTCGGCAACTGGGTGCAGGACGTGGAAATGGAACTCCACAACGCCGGCATCGACAATCCCTCGTATTGCAATAAAAGAATCCGTTTTTGCGAGGAAGTCATGCAGCGGACTTCCAGGCAGGATGAGTTGACCATAGAGAGCATGATGAGTTCCATCGGCGACGCCTATGCGCAGATGGGCGACATACGGAAGGCGGATGAGCTCTTTCAGAAGATGTTGACGGTTGATCCTCAATGGGGCTGGGGCTGGATCGGCTGGTCGGACTGCTATGTGTTTTGGAAAAAGAAGCATTACAACCTCGGCCGGGCCGAGGAGATTTTGAAACAGGGTCTCGCGGTTTCCGGCGTAAGGGATAAGTCAGACATGCTTGAGCGACTGATGACCCTGTATGAGGACATGGGCCGAAAAGAAGACGCCGAACGGGTGCGAGAGGAGCTGTCCGAGGAAACAGACGCGCTGCGGGAAGGCGAGGGCGAAGAAACGACGGAAGTGAGCATTCACGATAATGTCCTGTCGGTCAGAACGAAAGTCCGCTTTGGCGGAATGGGAATGCCGCCGGCTGAATTGGATCGCAGCCGAACCACGGCCCCGCAGGAGCCTCGAATGAAAGCCGGCCGGAATGAGCCCTGCCCCTGCGGAAGCGGGAAAAAATTCAAGAAATGTTGTGGAAGGTAACGGGGGCGATGTAGACAAGAATCAGGCAGGATGCTGAGAAAAAGAGTGTTATTATGCCACGGCTGACTGAACAGCAACAACAAGAGGTCTCTCTCCATATGCGGGAAAGTGCTTGTTTAGGCGGCTTATTACTTTTCAGCTAACTTGACCCACTCATTGACGCATACCGGCAATCTTTCGACGACCTCATGACCGAATAGGATTTCATCTACGTAACCCATATGCAAAATATCTATCAATCTGCAAAGATAGGATTTTCCACAGACCCACCACGTATAGTGGGAATCAACCATGAGGTAATGCAAAACTTTGATGCCTTCGTGTTCATGCAGTTCCTCCAGCTCCATGCCGTCCAGCAAAGACTCGTACACGCCGTCGGCCACTCTGCTGCCGAAGGTGGTCGTGTAATAATATTCCTTGATTTCCCATAGTGCAACGGGATTGACTGATCGTGGAAACGCGCCGTCCACCCAGCGAGCAAGCGTTCGAAGCGGCCGGCCGTTTCGTGTAATTGTAGTGAGCGCCCGCGGGCTGTAATCACATTCCATGCCCCTGGAATGCGCTTCAATCAGGATATTGATCATGCCGGTAAAATAGGCCGGCGCTTTTTTTGCGCCCTTCTGCTTGTTCATCGGCAGCGGGCATTTCGGCTTGTACTGCTTCTTCAAATCCCTGAACAGTTTCTTCGCTTTATCCGCGTCCATTAATCGCGGCTCGACGTAATTGTTTAAAATGTCCGCTCGATATTTGAAATAATCGATCACTTTTATTCCCTCCGGCGTCAGCTTGTCATTGTCATCGATCAAATGCCGGTACGTAAGATCCAAATCGGTAAAAACGGTTTTGATTTCATCGGGTGGAGGGATTTTTATCCGGCCAGTGTCGCGTTCAGTATAGCCGCTTTTCTGGCTGATACTTCTGATGTTGGCCCAGAAATCCTTTGAAAGATTAACAAAGTCCTTAGACGGTTTCATTCAGTTTGTCCTCAAGCGCTTTAACAAAATCGGTCAATGACATTTCTAAAGCCGAGCAAATGCTTCGTAGTTCGAGGATGTCAAGCCTTCTTTCGCCGGACTCATATTTGCTGACAAAGGACTGCGGTTGTTTTAATTTGCCTGCCAGGCCGGCTTGCGTCAGTTGGGCGTTTGTTCTCAGGTCCTTAAGAAGCGTACGAAATATTTTACGCTGACCGATTGTTTTACTTTTACTTTTATTCATGAGCCTCTTGCAAAAGTCTATTTTGGAAAATGCCCGATTTCGATTAATCGGC
>JBBIHD010000160.1:0-5821 GCA_037447195.1 Nitrospirota bacterium
CGCTTCACCTATGTAAATGCCGGCGCCCTGAACAATCTCGGCTACAGCGCTGACGAAATGAATGCCATGACCCCGCTGGACATCAAACCGGAATATACCGAGCCTTCCTTCCGCGCTCTGCTCGCCCCCCTCCTTCGTGGTGAAAAGGACAAGGTGCTCTTCCAAACCCTCCACCGGCGGGCAAGCGGGATCGTCTACCCAGTGGAGGTCAATATCCAGCTTATCGAACAGGATGGGACCCGGAGTTTTCTGGCCGTCATCCTGGACATCACGGACCGGATGAAGCTGGAAGCGCAGCTTCTGCACGCCCGGAAGATGGAGGCCGTGGGGCTGCTTGCCGGCGGCGTGGCCCATGACTTCAACAACATCCTGACGGCAATTGTCGGGTATGCCCATCTTCTCCAGATCACGCTGAAGGGCAGCAGCGAAGCCCCTCCCGTCATTGAGAACATCCTGCGCGCGGCAGAACGGGCCGCCGGCCTCACCCGCAGCCTGCTGGCCTTCAGCCGGAAGCAGGTGATCAATCCCGTCCCCCTCGACCTGAACGCAGCGGTGCGGAGGATCGAGGACCTGCTGCGCAGGCTGATGGGAGAACGCATCGAACTGAAGATCGGCCTGGCCGCGCACAGCGCCACGGTCCTGGTCGATCCCAGCCAGCTGGAACAGGTGCTCCTGAACCTCGCGGCAAACGCGAGGGACGCCATGCCCACGGGCGGAACGGTCTGGCTTGGCACCGATGACGCCCGCATCGACGACGATTTTATCCGGACGAACGGGTTCGGCAAGCCGGGGGCCTACGCCCGCCTGACCATGCGGGACACAGGAACTGGCATTGACGAACAGACGCGGGAGCGGATCTTCGAGCCTTTTTTCACCACCAAGCCCCTGGGCAAGGGCACGGGCATGGGCCTCTCCATGGCCTACGGCGTCATGAAGCAGCACGGCGGATATATCATCTGCGCCAGCAGCGCAGGCAAGGGCGCGACCTTCGAACTCTATTTCCCGCTCACTGACGCTGCGGCGGCTCCGGAACAGCGTGCCGACGAGGCCGAGCCTCGGCGCGGCACAGAGACGATCCTCATTGCCGAAGACGACCAGGAGGTGCGCATCCTCACGCGCCGCGTGCTCGAAAGCTACGGCTACCGGGTCCTGGAGGCCGCTAACGGTGCTGAGGCTGTCCAACTGTTCCGGGAGGCGTCCCCCCGGCCGGACCTGGTGATCCTCGATGTGATCATGCCGAAACTGAACGGCCGCGAGGCCTTTGAGGAGATCAGGGGCCTCTCCCCGGAAACAAAAGCCGTCTTTATCAGCGGATATACGGCAGACATCATCGACGAGGCCGGCCCTATCAGCGGAGGACCTCCCGTCGTCTCCAAGCCCCTGCCGCCCCGGCAGCTTCTGGACCTGGTGCGTGAAATGCTCGACGGGCCCGGCTTGGGCGGCGCCGCCTGACCCGGAACGGCTTCATTCAAGGCCGCGCTGCTTCGCAGGCCTTCGATGAACTCACTCAAGTATGCCCGGCAGCAGGCGATAAGAGAGGAGAATGGAACCCTGCCTGTTGCCGGTCCTGCGGGCCGCAGGATCCTGTGCTATTCTTTCCAGAGAAGCCGTGCTGTTGCGGCTGCCGGGGAGGCGGGAACGCGGCGCGAATGCCGAACCGGGCCAGGTGAAACAAAACATGAGAAAACATAGTCTTTTGACAGCTCTCAATATTGTACTCATCACGCTGTTCGCCGCGGCAATCGTGATGTTCGCTCTGCCGCGCATAGCGCCCGGCGTCTTAATTGCGCCGTCGTCGTTCCTGAAGGTCCTCGTCCTGATCGTTCTGGCGAGCCTTCCCTTCTGGTGGTTCATTGCCCGGCCCCTGCACTCGGCTGCGCAACGTTACCGGGAGGAGCGGCGCAAGGCCGCCGAGGAGATGGCCCAGCAGTCCGAGAGGGACTGGCAGGACACCTTCGACACCATCACCGACATGATCACCATCCACGACAAGGACTTCAACATCATCCGGTCAAACCGGGCCGCCGCAGAGGCGATGAATATCCCTCCGCTCTCGGTTTCCCGATCCAAGTGCTTCGAGAAGTACCACGGCGCCGAGTGCCCGCCCCAGGGCTGCCCGAGCTGCCAGTCGCTCAAAACGGGCTTGCCTTCGGCCGTGGAGTATTTCGAGCCCCATCTTGGCTGCCATGTGGAGATACGCGCCATTCCCCGGCTGGACAGCGAAAACAACGTTATCGGGCTTATCCATGTGGTCAGGGACATATCGGAACGCAAACTGTCCGAGGAACGGCTGCGCGAAAGCAATGAGAAGTTCGTCGCACTCGTGGAAACAACGACGGACTGGGTATGGGAAGTAGATGAGCATGCCGTCTACACCTACACAAGCCCCAAGGTCCGCGACATCCTCGGCTACGAACCGGAGGAGATCATCGGCAGAACGCCCTTTGAACTCATGCCCCCTGACGAGGCGAAGCGCGTTGCCGACTTTTTCGGCCCCATCGCCGAGGCCCGCCGGCCCTTCTCGCTCTTCGAGAACAGGAACCTGCGCAAGGACGGCCGCGAGATCGTTCTGGAAACGAGCGGTGCGCCCGTGATTGATGGGGCAGGCGTATTCCGGGGATACCGCGGCATCGACCGGGACGTGACGGACCGGAAAAAGTCCGAGCAGGACCTTGCGCGGAGCGAGGCGCATCTGCGCGCCATCATCGAGGCGGAGCCTGAGTGTGTGAAGCTGCTTGCCGCCGACGGCACGCTGCTCGAAATGAATCCCGCCGGTCTGGCCATGATCGAGGCCGAGTCCCTGGGCCAGGTGCGGGGAAAATCGATGTATCCCCTGGTGGTCGCCGAGCATCGAAAGGCCTTCGAGGAGCACGTGGCCAGGATATTCAGCGGCGCTGACGACGCTCTGGAGTTCGAGATCGTGGGGCTGCGCGGCGCCCACCGCTGGGTCCAGACGCGCTCGGTCCCGCTGCGCGACGGAGAAGGCAATATCACTGCGCTCCTGGGCGTGACGCGCGACGTGAGCGAGACCGTCAAGCTCGCCGCCCAGCTCCGCCACAGCCAGAAGATGGAGGCCATCGGAACGCTGACAGGCGGCATTGCCCATGACTTCAACAACATCCTGACGGCCATCATCGGCTACGGCAACATCCTGAAGCTCAAAATGAGCCCCGAGGACCCTCTCCGGGCCATGGTGGACCAGCTGCTGGCGTCAGGCGAACGGGCCGCGGGCCTCACCCAGAGCCTGCTCACCTTCAGCAGAAAATCCGCAATGTCAACCAAGCTGGTGGACGTGAACGAGATCATCCGGCGCATCGAGAAAATGCTGCTGCGGATCATCGGCGAGGACATCGAGCTTCGGACAGTGCTGACCGCCGAGGAAACGACGGCCGTGGCCGACTCGGGCCAGATCGAACAGGTCCTGATCAACCTGGCCACGAACGCACGCGACGCCATGCCGTCCGGCGGCCACCTGACGATCACGACGGAACGGGTCGATCTGGACCGGGAGTTCATCATGGCCTACGGGTACGGCAAGCCCGGCCCTTATACGATGATCAGCGTGACCGACACGGGCCTTGGCATGGATGAACGGACCCGGCAGAAGATCTTCGAGCCTTTCTTTACGACCAAGGAGCTCGGCAAGGGCACGGGCCTGGGCCTTTCCATCGTCTACGGCATCGTGAAGCAGCACCAGGGATTCATCAACTGCTACAGCCGGCCCGACAGCGGAACGACCTTCAAGATCTATGTGCCTTTTGCGCGCAGCCAGGCGCAGCACGGAGCGGAGAAGCCGCAGGGAGCGCCCGCCGGCGGCAATGAAACGATCCTGATCGCCGAGGACGACCAGCAGGTGCGGGACCTGACCAGGATGCTGCTTGAGGATTTCGGCTACCGCGTGCTCGTGGCCCGGGACAGCGTCGAGGCGGTGCGGGTATTTCGCGAGAACAAGGACACGGTGCAGCTCCTGCTCTTCGATGTGATCATGCCCCGCATGGCCGGAAAAGAGGCCTACGACGTTATTCGGGGCGAGCAGCCGGACATCAGGATCCTCTTTACAAGCGGCTATACTGATAATATTATATATTCCAAGGGAATGCTGGAGAAGGGGCGGCCCGTCGTGCTGAAGCCCGTTTCTCCGGGGAACCTGCTGCGGCGGGTTCGGGAGGCGCTCGATTCATGACACCGGAAGCGGAAAACAAACTGCTCGTCGTCGACGACGACCCCTATGTGCTCGAATCCATCAGCCTGCTGCTCAGGACCTTCGGCTACAGCGTCGTCACCTGCGACGGCGCCGCCGCGGCCATGGACGTGCTGCAACGGAATTCCGTCGACGCCGTCCTGACGGACATAAAGATGCCCGAAGTGTCGGGCATCGAGCTGCTCAGCAGGATCCACGACCTGAACCCTCAGCTTCCGGTGATCCTGATGACGGCCTTTGCCGAATTCGACATGGCCGTGGACGCCGTAAAACAGGGTGCCTTCGATTTCATCACCAAGCCCTACAATCCCGACCATCTGATCCACGCCGTAAAAAAGGCCCTGCGGTTCACGCACCTCGTCAGGATGGAGAAGGACTACAAGATCCGGCTGGAGGAAACGGTCCGGCAGCGCACTGACGAACTGGCCGAGGCGCTCACGCTGGTCAAGAACATGAGCAAGGAGATCATCCAGCGCCTCACGTCCGTTGCCGAATACCGCGACACGGACACGGGCATCCACATCGCCCGCATAGGCCTCTATTCAAAGATCATGGCCGAGGCCATGAATATGTCAGACTCCTTTATCGACATGATGGCCTTTGCCAGCCCCATGCATGATCTCGGCAAGATCGGCATTCCCGACAACATCCTGCTGAAGCCCGGCGCCCTCACCAGGGAAGAGTTCGATACCATGAAAATGCACACCTCCATTGGCGAAAAGATGCTGCGCGGCTCATCCTACGAAGGCATCCAGTTCGCCGCGTCCGTGGCGCTGAACCATCATGAACGCTGGGACGGCACGGGATACCCCCGGGGCCTGAAGGGCGAAGCGATCCCTATTGAAGGCAGGATCGTGATGCTCGTGGACCAGTACGATGCCCTGCGAAGCGTGCGGCCCTACAAGAAATCCTTCAGCCATGATGAGGCATACAGTATCATCACAGAGGGCGACGGACGGACCCAGCCCGGCCATTTTGACCCTGCTGTGCTCGCGACGTTCAAGAAGATAGCGCCTGCCTTTAAGGAAATATTCGATACCCATCAGGATTGACAACCCGCTCCGGCCCTGCACCGCCTGCCGTCACCTTCCGTAACACCAGGATCATCATGGAAACAGAACAATATCCCTTGCCACGAACATGCAGCCTGTGCCATAATAGATGCAGGCCCATTTCGGCGCCCTGGCCGAACACTCCTCAATAGGTCGGCGAACCCGGAGACGCGCCCATGCCCGCGAAGTTCCCCTTCACCTACAGCAGCGATGATCCGAAACAACGCCTTGCACAGGTCGAATCCTTTGTCTCCTCCCTGCTGAACGGCATCGGCGAGGGAGTGATCATCGTGGACCGGGACTTCACCATCAGGTCGGCGAACCAGGGCTTCTGCAGGCAGGTCGGCATGTCCTGCGCGGATATTCTGGGGAATAAGTGCCATGCCATTTCCCACCATTCCGACGTTCCCTGTCACCAGTTGGGCAACGGCTGCAATTGCTCGGTCCAGAAGTGCTTTGACACAGGCCAGCACCACCGGGCCCTGCACCGCCATTATGACAAGGACGGCAATCCTCTTTTCATAGAGACGAATTCCTATCCCCTTGCCGATGAAACCGGCGCCGATGA
>JBBIHD010000161.1:0-5817 GCA_037447195.1 Nitrospirota bacterium
ACGAAATCACCGGCCTCCACCATGCTCCGGAACCGGGACTCGGCCACAAAGAAATAATCCCGCCCGTCGATCTCGCCGCTCCGGGGCTTCCGCGTCGTCGTGGAGACGGAATGGGTGAGATTATCGAGTGCGTCGGTCACGGCCCTGCAGAGGCTGGTTTTGCCGGCGCCTGACGGCGCGGAAACGACGAATATCTGGCCTCTGCCGGGTCTCATTCCCCTCCTCCGCCGGCAAAGCGCTGCAGCAGCGTTTCCACCTGCACCGCTGATAGGATCACGTGATCGCTGTCCGTTATGATGATCGCCCGGGTCTTTCTTCCCTGCGTGGCATCGATCAGCATCTTCCGCTCCCTGGCATCCTCCCTGATGCGGCGCATGGGCGCCGACTCAGGGGAAAGCACGGCCACGACCTTTGCTGCCATGACCAGGTTGCCGTATCCGATGTTTACGATGCTGTTCGCCATGCCGCTACTCGATGTTCTGCACCTGCTCCTTGATCTTTTCTAGCTCCGCCTTGACGTTCACTGCACCGTAGGAGATCTCCGCATCCTGGGCTTTTGATGCAAGCGTATTCACCTCGCGGTTCAGTTCCTGCAGCAGAAAATCGAGCTTTCTGCCCACGGGCTCGGTCGTGGCGCCTTCCAGCAGTGAACGAAACTGACGAAGATGGCTTGCAAACCGGGTCAGTTCCTCGCTGATGTCCGTCCGGTCTGCCAGCAGGGCGATCTCCTGCGCGATCCGCAGCGGGTCCGGTTCATGGGCAACGCCTTCCCCGTCGCCAAGGAGCTTCCGAACATTGTCCGTTAACCGCTTCCTGGCTTCTTCCAGCGATCGGGGCGCGCGGCCGCTGATCGCCCCGGCGAGTGAATCAATGGTCGCCAGCCGTGACGCAATATCCCGGACAAGGGCCTTGCCCTCGTCAACGCGCATGCTGTCCAGCGCTGCAAAGGCGCTGTCCATGCCCTTGTGCAGGTCCTTCCACATCTCTTCGGCGTCATCAGAGGCCTCTTCGGCCGTAAAAACGCCCTCGATGCCGGCGAGCAGTGTCAGGTCCACCTCGCCAGGCAGGGAGAACCTGCTCTTCAACTCGGTCAAGGCCTGCACATACTGTCCGGCACGGTCGCCATCGAGGGCTATTCTGCCGGTCCTGGCGCCTTCGCTGTTCCTGGTAATGAAGAGATCAAAACGGCCTCGGGAGAAGTGACCCTGGATCGCCTTCCGTATCCGCGGTTCAAGGGGCGCAAGAACCTTGGGCGTTCTCATCTGGATGTCAATGAACCGGCTGTTCACTGAACGGATCTCGATGACGAAACTGCTGCTGCCGCTCTGCACCTCGGCCCTGCCGTATCCTGTCATGCTCCGGATCACACAATCTCCTTTAGAAGACCACTGCTGCTCCGCACGGGCCGGCAGGATTTCACTACCGCATAAAACTCATGAAGCTCTCGTCAACGACAGGCCGAAAACGATAGGTATACACGTAGGCATTGCCGAGAAATTTCACATCCACATCCCATCCTGTGCTGATCTTCATCCTGCGCCGTTCATTGTCACGATCGATGATAAAATTCTCTTCAGCAAGCGGCAGGTCTAGCTCCTTGGCCTTTGCGACGAGATCGCGCATGATCTCTTCGTCCTTCAGCACCTGGGCCACGCCTGCCTTGACCGTCATGGTGTCCTTCATGCGCAGAAAATCCATATAGGGAGGAACAAGTTTCAAGCCTGCATGGATCATGAGACCGAGGACCAGAAACCACAGGTAGACCTTCAGTCTGCTGCCGCCGCGTTCATTTCCGAACACCTGCATGATCGACGCCTCCTTTATGGGGGACAGGGACAGTCCCCCTCGAACCCAAGGGGACTGTCCCTTTGTTCACCTGATGAGCGTCCCGATCCGCTCCCAGCGCACCCACCGGTCGTCTCCGTCCCAGGACCAGTAAATGATCAGCGCACGGCCCAGGATCTTGTTGACCTTGACGAATCCCCAGACACGGCTGTCCTGGCTGTTGTCCCGGTTGTCGCCCATGACGAAAACGGAATCCTTCGGGACCAGGAGGGGCCCATGGTTCTCGTGGACCGGTTCACGATGATACTGGATGAAATGCTTGAAACTACCGAGCTGTTCTTCATACCGCCTCGGCCTGCCGAAGATCGAAAAACCGGACGCTTGCTCTTCGGTATCATCGGCCAGACCCCGGTCATCGCGCGGCACAGGCTGGTCATTTATCAGCAGACGGCCCTGCACGATCTGGATCTTGTCCCCGGGAAGGCCCACGACCCGCTTGATGAAGTTCTTTTTTTCATCCTCGGGATAGCGGAACACAATGATCTCTCCGCGTTTGGGCTCCTTCCAGGTGAATATCCGCAGGTCCGTAAAGGGAATGCGCGGCCCGTATACGAACTTGTTCACGAGCAGGTGGTCCCCGATGCGGAGCGTGGGGATCATGGAGCCCGAAGGTATCTTGAAAGCCTCTACGACGAACTGCCTGATGAACAACGCCGCAACCACGGCGATCAGGAACGGTTCTATGTATTCCCGGTAGACGGTGCCGCGTTTGCGGATCGACCGGATCACACCGACAACCCGTTCGCTCATGGCCACAGCCCTCGTCCTGCCGTTGTCTGCAACCTGCTCTTCACGTTCCGACATCCCGCCTCCAATACGTTTGCTCCACTATCACTCGCCGACCTTCAGCACGGCAAGGAACGCTTCCTGGGGCAGCTCGATGCTGCCGACCTGCTTCATGCGCTTCTTGCCCTCTTTCTGGCGTTCCAGCAGCTTCCGCTTTCTCGTGATATCGCCGCCGTAGCATTTGGCTGTCACGTTCTTGCGGAGAGGCTTCACGGTCTCGCGGGCGATGATCTTCGCTCCGATAGCGGCCTGAATCACGACCTCATAGAGCTGCCGGGGGATCACTTCCTTCAGCTTCTCCGCCAGCTGCCGGCCGCGCAGCGCCGCTTTGTCGCGGTGCGTAATGAGCGACAGGGCGTCTACCGGCTCGCTGTTCAAAAGCATATCGAGTTTCACGAGGTCTGACTCCACGTATCCGCTCAGCTCATAATCGAGCGACGCATATCCCTTGGTGATGGATTTGAGCCGGTCGTAAAAATCCATCACGATCTCGTTCAGGGGCAGCTCATACTTGATGAGCACCCGGTCCTTGGTCACATAGGTGATCTCTTTCTGCAGGCCGCGCCGCTCCTGGCAGAGGGCGATCAGGGGCCCCACGAAGGACTCCGGCGTGATGATCGACGCGATAATGAAGGGTTCCTCGATCCGTTCGATCTCCTGGATGTTCGGCAGCTTGGCCGGATTGTCCACGAGCACCACCTCGCCGTCCATCCGGGCCACCCGGTACACGACGGTCGGCGCCGTCGGGATCAGCGCCACTCCGAATTCCCGCTCCAGGCGCTCCTTCACAATGTCCATATGCAGCAGGCCCAAAAAGCCGCAGCGGAACCCGAAGCCCAGGGCCAGCGACGTTTCCGGTTCATAGGTGAAGGACGAATCGTTCAGCCGGAGCTTCTCCAGGGCCTCTTTCAGGTCCTCATAATCCTCGCTCACCATGGGATAGAGGCCGGCGAAGACCATGGGCTTCACGTCCTTGTATCCCGGCAGCGGCTGTGCTGCCGGCCGTTCCACGTCCATGATGGTGTCGCCGATCTTCGCATCAGCGACCCGTTTGATGCCGGCGATGATGTAGCCCACTTCACCGCTCGTCAGCTTTTCGGTGCGGAGCATTTTTGGCGTGAACAATCCGACCGATTGCACTTCATAGACCGCGCCCGTCGAATGCAGCCGGATCTTCCGGCCCGGCCGCACCTCGCCGTCAACGACCCGTACGAGCACCACCACGCCCTGATAGGAGTCGTACCAGGAATCGAAAAGCAGCGCCCTGAGCGGGCCCTGCTCCTCGCCCCGCGGCGGCGGGATCATGCGGACGACCGCTTCCAGTATCTCGCGCGTGCCGATGCCCTCCTTGGCGCTTGCGGCAACTGCGGTCTCGGCATCCAGCCCGACCACGTCCTCGATCTGCTGCTTCGTCGACTCGATATCAGCGTTGGGAAGATCGATCTTGTTGATCACCGGAACGATCTCAAGGTTATGGTCCAGCGCCAGGTAGGCGTTGGCCAGGGTCTGGGCCTCCACACCCTGCGATGCGTCCACTACAAGCAGCGCCCCTTCGCAGGCCGCCATGCTGCGGGATACCTCATAGGTGAAATCCACATGACCGGGCGTATCAATGAGGTTCAACACGTACTCACCGCCGTCAAGTGCCCGGTACTGCAGCCGCACGGCGTGGGCCTTGATGGTAATGCCCCGCTCGCGCTCCAGGTCCATGTCATCGAGCACCTGCGCCTTGCCGGCCGCGGCCATTTCCCGGTCCGTAAGGGCGCCGGTGAATTCGAGTATCCTGTCGGCCAGGGTGGATTTGCCATGATCGATGTGGGCGATGATGGAGAAGTTCCGGATTTTCTTACTGCTCATACATTCTCAGGCGGCGCCGCGGCGCCGCAACTTTCTCACGAGGGATATTTCCGGCACACCTGCCGGCCTCTCAGGCAGCGCCGGCAACGACTCCGAAGGCAAGCGCTGCCGCGCCGACCATTCCGGCGTCGTCTCCCAGTTCGGCAGGCACGATCGCAGCCCGCTTTGCCGGAACTTCGAAGGCACGCAGAAGGACCTCATCTCTGGATGCGCCGATGAAGAGCTGCCAGGCGTCTTTCACGCCTCCGCCGATGACGATCCGCTCCGGGTTGAAGATATTGACCAGCGATGCGACGCCGATCCCGAGAAAACGCCCCGTATCCTGCATGACCGCAGCGGCCAGGCGGTCGCCTTCCCTTGCTGCGCTGTAAATGGACTCTGACGTGACCACGCCCTCCAGGCGCGACGTGCCGGAGGCGCCGACCTCGCGAAAAGTCTGGATGATCCCGCGGGCCGATGCATACATCTCAAGACAGCCGCGGTTTCCGCAGGTGCACTGCCGGCCGCCGGGGAAAAGCGTCATATGGCCGATCTCTCCGGCCATGCCGTCAGCGCCCCGCCAGATCTTTCCTTCCAGCACGATGCCGCCGCCTACGCCTGTACCGAGGGTCAGCAGGATCATGCTTGATGTGCCCCGCCCCGCACCTCGCCACTGCTCGCCCAGTGCTGCGGCATTGGCGTCATTTTCGAGGACCACCGGCACACGGACGGCCGCTTCAAGAGCGCTCTTGAGCGCGAAATTGTTCCAATCAGGCAGGTTGGGTGACTTGACGACGATCCCCTTGCCCGCCTCTATTACACCGGGCGCTCCCACACCGAGCCCTGCGACGGTATATTCGCTCTTCCGCGCCTGGACCTCCAGATCGCGGATGATCTCCACGAGACGGCTGAGCACGCGCTCCCTGCCTTCCGAGGCGCGTGTTGCTTCCTTATGCTTTGTCAGCACCTCGCCGTCGCGGTTGACCACCGCTGCCCGAACATTTGTTCCGCCGAGGTCGACCCCGATGACCGCAGAATTCACCAGTCTCCCCCTTGCGAAGAGATGAGCTCAGTACGGCAGGACGTCCGATGAATTGGGATATTAACATACGGGAAAATAAATGTAAATACAATTGTCGCCGGGGAATCTGTCTGCACGGATCACAGGGTAAAAACGAGATATGCCCAGTTGGCCAGGACCAGCATCACGGCCCCCAGCCTGACAGCGTTCTTCTCATTCTCCGTCAGAATAAGCGAAGGCCTGGGAAGAACTAGGATGGCTGCCAGAACACTATAGCAGAACCAGAGGAGGGCGATGAGGATGAGGACAGCGGCAAGCGGATTCATGGC
>JBBIHD010000162.1:0-5773 GCA_037447195.1 Nitrospirota bacterium
TGCACGCTCACAGCGCCTATCGCTCATGGCTGACCTGAGTACCTGAGCAGTTACATCAGATGCTAATCTGTCACTGGCCTGTCCAATACTTCATCAGGTGTGTGCTATACTCTCTCCATGGCCCAGTCAGTCGCAGTAATGCCCCGGCGATATTCCTACCCGACCCTTCTGGTGGTGCTTCTTATCCTTCTCTTCCCCCTGACCGTCATCGCGGGACAGGCTGATGAACAGCAGGCCGATCCGGCGGCAGGCGGACCGAACAGTGAGCGATGGTACGATCTGGAAGTGGAAACAGACGCCTACTATTCCAACGTAGCCCTTTTCCTGGCGCTCACGAGCAAACCCATACCCCAGCTCGGCGAAAAAAAGGAGTCCGAGATCTACCGCGCGCTTCTCTCGGGGGCGCTCATCCCCCGTTTCATGGTGCTGGAAGCGAGCGTGAACCCCTTGCCCTACGCGGGCGTGTATGTCCGGAAGAACCACCCCCGGTTCTATGACAATGCCGAGGTTTCAGGCAGTTTTAACTGGGTGAAGGCGGTGACTGCCGGGTTCGAGGAGCCCTATGCGGTCTCGCTCTTTTTCGGGAACGTGGTTGATTTTGATATTCCCGACCGTCCGGAGGTAAAAGGCAAAGGCTATACGGGTTTCTTGGTGAACGCGGGAAACCGCCATATCAAGGACAACTCGCTGATAGGGGACGACTGGCGGGAATTCGAATGGAAAGTAAAGGGAGACCGGAGATCGCCGGAACGAAAATTGAGCTGGAGCTTCCGCATCGGCCTGAAGCTGCATGAGCACCCTGAGATAACCGACATCCTGTTCCTGTCGCTGCGCCGGAGCAGGCTTGACTACCAGCAGTCGCGGTCCTCGTTCCTGAACAACAGCGGATTTGAATATACCTTCGACATGGACCGGCGGTCCCTCAGCGCAATACGCCACTATTTCTTCATCGAGAAAAAATGGCCCTTGAAGAGCAGGAAAATGGCGCCTGCCCTCGCTGTCGGCTTCGTCTGGGAATCGGCAAAGAAATACACGGGCGCCCTCGGTGCGAACCGGCAGGACGATGAGTTCCAGTTCATTATCAGGCCGAACATCGAGTTTTGACGGGGCAAGCAGCAGAACCGGAAAAATGGCATGGGACCCGGATAAGAGCGGAAACAGCGGATACAACAGATATGCGGGAAAAGAGCATGTAACCGCGCCCAAATGCTCCTTTCAGGAGCAACCTGCTGTTTCTCGGTTTACCGGATCACCGTTCCACCTGCAGGTCCTGTCCGTCGGTGATCGTTTCCGCTGACAGGACGACATCGTCCATCCTGAGAGAGCTGAGCTGGACCTCTTCGATCTCGTATTCCGGCTCCGGAAGATTAAGCGACCTGAGCATCGATCGAGCTTCATCCGCATCCCTCACACAGACGATCGCCCGGACCTGATCTCCCTCTTTTACGGCCAGGACCGGAGGACGCGCCGCTGCAGCAGCCGGGTCCGGTGCCTCCGCGCCGCTGTCATGCTCTTCACGCATCCAGGAGCACAGCCGGTCCTGCAGTTCCTTGTCGAGCGTGGTGCGCACCTTTATCCCCTGGCGGTACAGCGCATGGTCCGAATAGCTGTCGAGCAGTATCTGCTCCAGCACCTTCTGATAGCAAGGGCGGCCGTTCCTGCCCGTGAGGGCCGAGAGATCGAACCTTCCTGACGGGCCTGTCCGGAGCGCAAGCGGGGCGGTCTGAGCTGCCGCATATTCGTCCCCCGTAAGCAGTTTTGACTGGAACATATTGAACAGCACCCGCTCCTGCCGGGCCTTTGCCTTGTCCAGGCGCTTGAGGGGATTGAAGAACCGGGGATTAGGGAGCATGCCGGCAAGCAGCGCGGCCTCAGAAGCATTCAACTCCGACGCATGCTTGTCAAAATAGGCCCTGCTTGCCGCCTCGATGCCGTAAATGTTCTCTCCCCATTCCACTTCGTTCAGATAGATCTCCAGGATCCTGCGCTTTGACAGTATCTCCTCTGCCCTGCGGGCAAGGACGTACTCCCTGATCTTGCGGCTGATGGTCTTTTCCCGGGAGAGGAAGACGTTCTTGATCATCTGCTGCGTGATGGTGCTGCCGCCCCGCGCAAAGCGGCGCTCTTTGACGTCATGCAGCAGCGCTTCCCAGGTCGCCTTGTAGTTCACCCCTCCGTGGTCGAAAAAGGTGTCGTCCTCGGCGGTGATGACCGCATGGATGACCGTGTCGGAAAGGCTGGTTATGGGGATGCGGATGCGGAACTTCCGGTCGTAGTACTGCGTAAGGATGCGGCCCTCGCGGTCGAACACCTCGGCCGCTGCTTCGGGACGGTACTGTTTCAGGAGAGCAACGTCGGGAAGGCTGTTGATGACGATGAGCATCCAGGCGAGAGCAGCTAGAAAGCACAGGGCAAGCGCTCCCAGGAAGGCGAGAAATATCTTTTTCATGAGCTGATGCTACTGTTCCCCGTTCTTGCGGTCACTGGACTTGTTCTCCCCTCTACAGAGGGGACCAGGTTCATCACCTCAGCACCAGCCGAGGCCCCGGTTGAACCTGATGACAGCGCAGAGCATAAGGACCAGCACAGCGATAGTTATGAAGAGGTCGGTCATCAGATCACCTTGCTGCAAGCAGTTTCCGTATCTTTTCCCTGTTCACCGGTTCGCTCCAGTCCCAGGACCCGATCGCCTTGTGCCGGACAACGCCGTCCCGGTCCACGATGAAGGTCTCGGGATATTTGAACGTGCCGTAGCTGGATGCTGCGGTCCGCCCCGGATCAAGCAGCGCAGGGAATGACAGGCCGTTCTTCTGCATGAAGGCCCGCACCTTTCCCGGACCGTCCTCGTCCACGCTTATGGCCAGCAGTTCGAATTCAGTGCCCCGGAAGTCCTGGTAGAGCCGCTCCAGGTCAGGCATTTCTTCCACGCAGGGCGGGCACCAGGTGGCCCAGAAATGGACCAGCACGACCTTGCCCTTCTGTTCTGCCAGGCTGACATGCCCGCCATCCAGAGCCGGCAATGTAAAGTCAGGAGCCACGCTGCCTTCCCGTATCGTTCCGGGCCGCGGTCCCTTCTTCCCTTCGCGGGTAAGAAAGACGGCTGCCAGGATGACAACGAACAGGAGGAGGATCGCGAGAAGCGTCCATTCCTTCCACTGTTTTATGGCGCTGCGGGGTCCGCTCCCTTGCGGGCCGGCCTCCGCTGCGTGGGCCTGCTCTTCGTCCGCCATGCACCGGGCTCCTTTTCACCTGAGGTAGAACTGTTCGATGGGAAAAATATTATACTCTAATCCCGCGGCAAAGGGCAAGCAATAAAATCCGGCATCATAGCGCCGAAGAGTAATCACGTATACTGCCCGGCCGGGACGGAACTGTTGATATTCCCGGGCAACTATGCTATGGTAAAGCCTATGAAAGAATTGCTCAAAAAGCTTCCTGCCGTGGATGAACTGCTGAAAGAGCCCAGGACACAGGAATGGCTCGGCTCCCATCCCCGGGTGCTGGTGCTGGAAGCGCTCAGGACCGCCCTTGACCGTACGCGCAAAAAGATACTGGCAGGGCCGCCGTTGGGAAACGAGGCAGCCCTTTCAACCGGACAGATCCTCGTTGAGGCAGAACGGATCCTCGTTGATCTGAACGAGCCGAGCCTTTGCTCCGTCATCAATGCAACAGGAGTGGTGGTCCATACCAATCTCGGTCGTTCACTCCTGAGCGAGGCCGCTATCCGACGGATGGTCGAGGTGAGCGCAAGCTACACGAACCTTGAGTACGACATCCCTGCCGGCGAACGGGGCAAACGATATGTTCATGTCGAGAACATACTCAGGCGGCTGACCGGTGCAGAAGCCGCCACGGCAGTGAACAACAACGCTGCCGCCGTGCTGCTCTGCCTGAATACCCTGGCGCGGGGCAGGGAAGTCATCGTCTCGCGAGGCGAGCTCGTCGAGATCGGCGGCTCCTTCCGCGTTCCCGAGGTAATGGAGCGGAGCGGGGCAAAGCTCCGGGAAGTCGGTACGACGAACAAGACCCATCTGAAGGACTATGAAAAAGCGATCAACGAGAACACGGGCCTGCTGCTGAAGGTCCATACGAGCAACTACAAGATCGTCGGATTTACCAAGGAGGTCTCTGCCCAGGAACTGGCAGGGCTCGGGAAAAAGCACGGCATTCCGGTCATGTGGGACCTGGGAAGCGGCAGCCTCCTTGACCTTGCATCCTACGGCGTCGGCGACGAGCCGACCGTAAAGCAGGCCATGGACGCGGGCGTTGACATTCTGACCTTCAGCGGTGACAAGCTTCTGGGCGGCCCCCAGGCCGGCATGGTACTCGGGAAGAAGTCCTTTCTCGACCCCATCAGGGCGAATCCCCTCGCCCGTGCTCTGCGCATCGACAAGCTCACGCTGGCTTCCCTCGAGGCGACCCTTGCCCAGTACCTGGACATGGACAGGGCGGTGCGCGACATCCCCACGCTCTGGATGCTCACCCAGCCCCTGCGGGAAATAGAACGCAAGGCAATGGTCCTGGCCGAAGGCCTTCGCGCTCTCGGCATCACCGGACTGGCTGCTTCGGTGCACGATGAGCAGTCCCAGACCGGCGGCGGCGCGCTGCCCACAGGCGACCTGCCGACGAGGGTCGTTGCCCTGGCCCACGACCGACTCAGCGCAAACCAGATCGAATCGCGGCTGCGGCTTGACAAACCCCATATCATCACGCGCATCAAGGAAGGCATGGTGCTCTTCGACCCGCGCACGCTGAACGACGGCGAGATCGGAAAGATCGTTGACGCGGTGAAGAAGATACTCTCGTGACCAACAGATAAACACGGACAAAACATTTTATACATTCACGAACGGTCACTCATATCACATTTCCGACAAAAGTCATATTTATTGCCTGGTTCCGGCTTGTCCGGATTAGGTTCAAAAAAAATGCAAACCTCAACATTAAAGAAGATGACATCCTTTTTTTTCCACTCATTGTTTTTCATGGTGATAACGGTCTCCCTTCGCACTAACGCCGCAGCTGATATCGGTTATTATACGGTTACGCCCCCATCAAGCATTCCTTATCCGACCAGCAATACAGTCGTTGCATTAAATTCTGTTAACGTTGTCATTGACGTTAACAAGACTCTCGATGGCATTCGCGCACGTTGTGAATTCAACTTCAAAAATACCAGCGATCTTAAACAGGAAGTTATCATGGGCTTCCCGGTAGCTTTTGTTGGCGGTGAAAACACCCTCGGAATAGGAAAGCTGAAAAATTTTGTTGTTGATGTGGGATTGAAGAAGCTAGAAACAGTGCTCTGGGGCGAACCGAGAACGTATAGATCAGCAACGACGGTTTTCAATGATTATCAACTAACGCGAGTTGATTCTCAAAACAAGAGGTTCAGCATGTATGAACCGAACGGGGGAAGAGAGGTGGCAAGGGACGGCTTTTCAAATAAGCACACCACCACCATTTTCTGGATATATACATTCTTGCCACTAGAGAGCCAAAGATTTGTTGTTGAATATACGGCCACAGAGTGGCAGAATATAATTTACATTATCGACACTGCGGATCTGTGGAAAGACAATGTTGCAGACATGAAAATCACCGTGCGCTATCCATGCAAAATTCCTTTACATAAACTTAATGCAACCCCTCTCGGATTCGACTATACTCCAATTCAAATCGAATGGCGCTTCAAAGATTATACGCTTGGAAAAGATGCTAGCTCCATTAACATCGAAGCGCCAGATGGCTGCCCGGACTATGAAGGACTGGT
>JBBIHD010000163.1:0-5764 GCA_037447195.1 Nitrospirota bacterium
AACGACACGCATGCCCTTGCCGCCGCCGCCGGCCGAGGCCTTGACGATAACAGGAAAACCCAGGCTCCGGGCGATCTCGACGGCAACAGCCTCATCCATCACGATGCCGTCGCTCCCCGGAAGCACGGGAACACCGGCCTTCTTTGCCGTGTCCCGGGCAACGGCCTTGTCACCCATGAGCTTGATGCTCTCAGGACTCGGCCCGATGAACTTGATGCCCGCCGAGTTGCAGACCTCGGCGAAGCTGGCGTTCTCGGCCAGAAAACCGTAGCCCGGATGGATCGCCTCGGAGTCGGTGATCTCCGCTGCGCTGATGATGGACGGCACATGCAGATAACTGTCGGAACTGCGGGGAGGGCCTATGCAGACGCTCTCGTCGGCGAACCGCACATGGAGCGAATCAGCATCAGCGGTGGAATGGACCGCCACGGTCCTGATCCCCATCTCCTTGCAGGCGCGGATCACCCGCAGGGCTATTTCACCGCGATTGGCTATCAGTATTTTCTTGAACACGCATACACCTCGAAAAATAGGTCGGATTTCATTTCCTTCATTGGCCTGCACCAGGCTGCACCGGCTCGATCAGGAACAGCGCCTGCCCGTATTCGACAGGCTGGCCGCTCTCAATAAGGACCTGCGCCACCTTGCCGGCGGCCTCCGATTCGATCTCGTTCATGAGCTTCATCGCCTCGATGATGCAGAGGACCTGTCCTTTTTTTACCACATCCCCCACCTCGACATAAGGAGGCTTGTCCGGAGAACTTGCCCGGTAAAAAGTACCGACGATCGGCGACGCCACTTTGATCTGGTTCGACTTGGCCGCCTCGGGCGCCTTGGCGGCCTGCGGCTGTTCGAGCGCCGGCGCCGGAACAGAGGGCGCCACGAGAGCGGCGGGCGGGTACTCCATGCGCGGCATGGCGCTGTGGTAGGTGATATCGCCGCCTTTCTTGAGCTTCACCCTCACTCCGGATCGTTCAACCTCGACCTCCGAGATGTCCGTATCCTTCAGGATATCGATGAGCTCTTTCAACTCTTTCAGGTTCATGATCGCTCCTTCAAATAAGTATGGCTTCTGCACTTCCGGCCGTACGAGCTGAATACTGTGAACAGTGATGCTACAGTTTCACCCGCTCGATGAACGTTCCTGTGCGCGTATCTACTTTAATGATGTCGCCTTCGTTCATATAGAGCGGCACCTTGACCACGGCGCCGGACTCAAGCGTTGCGGGTTTTGATCCCCCCGAGGCCGTATCGCCGCGTACGCCCGGGTCGGTCCGGGCTATCTTGAGCTCCACGAACATGGGCAGTTCGACGGAGATCGGCGTTCCCCGGAAATACAGCACCTTGATCTCCATGTTCTCCTTCAGATAGTCAACGCTGTCGCCCAGCTGCTTCTCGCTCAGCGCCACCTGCTCATAGCTGCTGCTGTCCATGAAGACGCGCTCATCACCCGTGGAGTAGAGATACTGCATCTTCTTCTCCTCCAGGTCAGGATTGTCCACCTTTTCACCGGACCGGAAGGTCCGGTCGATCACGTTTCCCGACTTGAGGCTTTTGATCTTTGTCCGCACAAAGGCCCCGCCTTTGCCCGGCTTCACATGCTGGAAATCGACGATCACATAGGGCTCGCCGTCCAGTTCGATCTTCAATCCGTTTCTGAACTCCGCTGTTGAAACTGGCACTTCTGTCTTCCTCCCTTTACCTCTTTTTTATTGACTGGACCTTTCCACGTGGTGCATCGAGGCTCCACCCCCGCGGGAGCGACGACAGGACCTTCGGTCCCTGCTCGCCCACGAGGACCATGTCCTCGATCCGTACGCCTCCCCATCCCGGGATATATACTCCCGGTTCGATCGTCACGACCATTCCCGGTTCAAGCACATCATGGGAGATCGACGACAGCCGGGGGGCCTCATGCACCAGGAGGCCCACGCCATGGCCCGTGCCGTGGCCGAACCGGTCGCCATGGCCCGCCTCGGTGATGATATGGCGCGCCGCGGCATCTATGGCGCTGCAGGCAACGCCGGGCCTGATGGCCTTGATGGCGGCCTGCTGCGCCCGCTGCACAAGCTGATGGATCTCCCGCTGCCTGCGGTCCGGGCTCCCTACGCAGAGCGTTCTTGTAAGATCGCAGAAATACCCGTCAGCCTCTGCGCCGAAATCAAAGGTCACCAGGTCTCCCCTGCGGAGACGCCTGGTGGTGACCGATGCATGGGGCATGGCGCCGTTCGCACCCGATGCCACGATGATATCGAATGCAACGCGCCGCGCGCCCTTGCTGCGCATCATGAATTCCAGCTTCAGCGCGAGATCACGCTCGGTCGCGCCAGGACGGACAGAGGGCGCCAGTTCGCGGAAAGCGCGTTCTGCCCTGCGAAGGGCCGTTCTGATGCTCAGGAGCTCATGCTGGTCCTTGCACCTGCGCAGATCGGCCACAACGTCCCCGCGCCCCTTCAGTTTCAGACCCGGCGCGCGGAGCTTTCTGACCACATCCCCCGTCAGGGAAGATTCATCGTACCATATTTCCCGCATGCCGGTTCTGCGGGCAAGCTCGTGAAAGGACCCTGTCCAGTCGTTCTTTTGGATAAGGACCCTGACGCCGGAGGTTTCCTTGCCTGCCTGAAGCGTATAGCGAAAATCAGTTATCAGGTACGTTGTACCGCCGGACAGGACCACGACACCCGCTGAGCCCGTGAATCCCGTGAGATAGCGTATGTTCTCCCGACGCGTGACGAGCAGCGAGCTGATGCCGAGCCCGCCCATGCGTTCGACGAGCTTCTTGCGCCTCGCCCGCTCCGGTCTGCCGTTCATTTCTTCGCGAGCCCGACAGCGGCCCGGAGTGCCAGCAGATAGCTGTCCGGGCCGAAGCCGCAGATCTGGCCAGCCGCGACCCCGGCGATGTAGGAATGCTTCCGGAATTCCTCGCGCCGGTGGATATTAGACAGATGCGTCTCGATGGCGGGAACTCCTGTTCCCGCCACAGCGTCCCGCAGGGCAACGCTCGTGTGTGTATAGGCGCCGGGATTGATCACGATCGCCTGGCAGCGGCCGGCAGCGCCCTGGATGGCGTCCACCAGCTGCCCTTCATGATTGGACTGAAAGAACTCAACCTCCACGCCCAGTTCCGATGCGAGCTGCATGATCCGCCCGTTCACGTCATCAAGCGTAAGGGAGCCGTATATCTCGGGCTCGCGCTTCCCGAGCAGGTTCAGGTTCGGTCCATGGATTACGAGGATCTTCATGAATTTTCACCGGACTGCCGGCAGAGCGCCTCTTTCGCGCATGCGATGCCGGCTGTTCATCGCCCGTAAGCACCACGCCGGACCAGACGAACGCTGGTCCGGCTGACAGCCGAAATGCGACCGGGCTCGAGGCCGATCAACAAGTAAGAATCCCTGTCGCACGGTAATGATGGGAGCACCGACCGGGGATTCCTCAGAACTCTTTCAGGAATTTCGGGACCGACATGCGGAGAAGGAACCTTCCTTTGCCGAAATTGCCGTTCGGCCCGATGACAAGGACCAGAAAATATTCGGCAGTGAGCCGCCGCAGCATGACCATGGCCCGGTCAGCCATGACCGTTACTTCCCGTGTTGAACCGAGCTGCGCTGCCCGTGATCCCTTTTCGATCTCTTTCAGGAGCGAGGCATACTCCACGGTCATGGACTGAAGGTCCATGGCCTGGTCCACGGAAAACTCGTCAACAGGTATCCCGTCAACGCCGACGACAAGGGCCCCGATGGCCCCTTCCGTTCCGTTCACGAGTTCTTTCAGAATATCGGAAAAGGGCATTTACCTGTACTTCTCCTTCATGATATTTTTGAGCCAATGCTCAAGCCGCGCGACAGTCCGGCGTCGGTTATCCGCCGCGGCTCCCCCGACCACAACGCCCCGGTCCGGCCGATCATCAGCGACGGGATCGCGTTCCAGCGGCGGGAAGCCCCCCGAAACGGAAAGGGCCGGTTCCGCATCAGGACCAGCAGCACGTTCCGGCGACCATTGCCGCACGTCGCCGGCTGCATCATGCCCCTGGCCAGGCATTCCTGTTTCCGGAGAGGGAGCTATGCCTGCCATGGCACGCACATCGCGCAGTTTGCGGCGCAGCGCGGCGTTGCCCGGATTCTCTGCGGCCATGCGCTCGTAGATATCGATCGCCTTTTCGTAGAACCCCTGGCCGATGTAAAGCTCAGCCAGCGTGTCGGTCGAAAGATCATCTTTGTCTTCCGGCAGGGCCATCGCCGCTGACGGCCCCGGCAGATCGTGCTGCAGGCTCCTGCCTGGCGCAGCACCTTCCGGCTCAGGAGAAGCCGCGGGCTCCGCGAGAAAATCAAAATCAGGCTGCGGCCCGGCAAGACCGGGCTTCGATGCCCGAGGCGCCGCAGCAGGCGCAGTGGTGATCGGCTCAAGAGCAAAGATCTCTTCCGGCTCCTCAGCATCAGGAACGGCTGCTTGCTGCCGGGGTCCCGGGGCCGGAGTTTGCGCGACCCGGCCTTTTGGGGCGATGGGGGCGGTACTTTTCGGGACCATCGCTCCTTGCTTTGGCGCAGGTGGCATTGCCGGCTGCGCTTTTGGAACCGGCAGCCTCCCGACAACGGACTTTCCCGCCTGCAGATCAGCGATCAGGGACGAGAGCTCTTCGTCCTTCGGCGTCAGCGCCAAAGCGGCCTTGTAATGGGCAAGCGCCCCTGCGCCATTGCCCTGCAGGGCATTGATATCTCCCAGCTTTCTCTGGGCCATCAGGTTGTCGGGGATCGCCTTGACAACCTCTTCAAACTCTTTTTTTGCTCCTGCCAGGTCCCCCTTTTCAATGAGCAGGCGTCCTAAGAAGGACTTGGCGGTCACGTAGCCGGGGTTGTTCTTCAATCCCTCGGAGAGCACATGAAGCGCCATCTCCAGGTCCCCTGCCTTCTTGTATTCTTCCGCAAGAGGCACAAAGAGCTTGGATTTGGGATCCTTGGCGATACGCTCCGTCAGCTTCGCTATTTCGGATTCTTCATGTGCCATAGGATTCCGCGTTTTTTGCCTGACCAAAAAATACTATCAAAAACCTGAGAGAAATGTCAAGCTGCTTCCCCTTGCTTTCCCAGGATTTCCGCGACCTTGGCCACAATTTTTTCTGCCGTCCGGTCCTTGCTCATGAGCGGCAGGTCCGTGGTCTCACCGGAGCGGGCGATCATTGTGACACTGTTCGTGTCCGTGCCGAATCCCGCTCCCGCGCGGTTAAGATCGTTCGCTATAATGAGATCAAGATTCTTGGCTTTCAATTTTGCGCGGGCATGTTCCAGCACCTGGTCGGTCTCGGCGGCAAACCCGACAAGAATGCGGCCCGAGGCGTTCCGCCCGAGATCTGCCAGGATGTCCGCGGTGGGCTCAAGCCGGATAAGATCAGGCGCTTCATGCTTCTTGATCTTGCGGCCTGCCGGCTCCAGCGGCCTGAAGTCCGAGACAGCTGCAGCCATGATCACCACATCGGCATCCCTGGCCAGTTCCATGACGGCGCTGTGCATTTCTGCCGCCGTCGTTACCTCCCGCACCTCGATGCCCACCGGCCGTTCAAGGGCAACAGGACCGGTTATGAGCCTGACGGAGGCGCCCCGCGCCTGGGCGGCCCTGGCCAGGGCAAAGCCCATTTTCCCTGATGAGGGATTGCTCAGGAAACGGACCGCGTCAACAGGCTCGCGGGTAGGACCGGCTGTAATCACAAAGGTTCGTCCCGACAGATCGCGCGGCGCACGCACTGCCAGGACTTCCTGTACGATCCGTT
>JBBIHD010000164.1:0-262 GCA_037447195.1 Nitrospirota bacterium
TGTTGCCGCTCGGCCATGCACCCTTATTTTTTCCCGGCGGGGAGCGGGTAGAGCTGGGGATTCCGCAGTCGGCGCGCCTGCGGCGGCACGAGGCGGAGCGGATATTTCCCTGAGCGACAGGCGCACGGTCCCGGCCCCTCAGGCTCAGGGCCCGCAAAAAAGACTTGCTATTCGTTTTGAAACCCGTATAATGCCTCGACTGTTCAACAACGAGGCGGGAGGTCGCTGACCTGATCCCGCCCACATATCATCGATCACTGCC
>JBBIHD010000164.1:308-5726 GCA_037447195.1 Nitrospirota bacterium
CAGCAGCAGCACCTCTGGTTGGCGAACGATGTGGTTTGCCGGTCATATCTGTGCTGTTGCCGTCCTCGTTTCAGGAATACGGTGTATCCCTGCGGCCCGCACACTAACCAGTTCGACCGCCCTTTTCCCGCGGCGAACGGGGAGCATTCACGCCTTGTCATGAGGTGCTCTCCGCGCTCTCTGCACGGGATGATCATTTTCAGATCCTGAAAATGGCGGCCGCTATTTTGTTCCACCGAAAAGGAGAAGTATGTCGTTTTCCCGTTTGAACCTCGCAGCACCGATCAACAAAGCGATCAGCCTCTGCGGCTATGCGTCGCCCACGCCGATCCAGGAGCAGGCCATCCCAAAGGCCCTGGAAGGCCGGGACCTGATCGCCTCGGCCCAGACCGGCACAGGCAAGACCGCGGCCTTTGTGCTTCCGGCGCTCCAGCGCCTGAACGCGCCCTCGGTCCTGAAGGGCAGGGGCCCGCGCATTCTCGTGCTCACGCCCACGCGCGAGCTCGCCAACCAGGTGAGCGACGCCGTACGCATCTATGGAAAGTTCATGCGCATCCGTTCCGGGGCGATCCTGGGCGGCGTTCCCTACTTCGAGCAGCAGCGGCTCCTGTCCCAGCCCGTGGACATCGTCATCGCCACGCCGGGGCGGCTCATCGACCTCATGGAGAGCGGGCGGGTGAATTTTTCCCGGCTGGAAATGCTGGTCCTTGACGAAGCCGACCGCATGCTCGACATGGGATTCAGCGAGGCGGTCCAGACCATCGCCTCGGCAACCCCCGCCGACCGCCAGACGCTTCTGTTCACGGCCACCTGGGACCGGAACATGGAAACGCTTGCCAGGCGCCTGCTGAAAGAGCCGGTACGCGTCGATATCGCGGGCAGGAAGACCACCCTCGATACGATCGATCAGCAGCTCCATGCCGCCGACGATATGCAGCACAAGAGCAGGATGCTGCATCACCTGCTTGCCGACAAGGCCATGACCCGGGCGATCATCTTTTCGAGCACCAAGCGCCACGCGGACCAGCTTGCCCGCGAGCTTTCAGAGCAGGGGCATTCGGCCCAGGCATTGCACGGCGACATGACCCAGGGTGCGCGGAACCGCGCCATCATGAAAATGAAGCGGGGGAATGTGCGGCTGCTCGTGGCAACGGACGTTGCCGCCCGGGGCCTGGACGTCACCGGCATCACCCATGTGATCAACTACGACCTGCCGAAGAACGCCGAGGACTACGTGCACCGCATCGGCCGCACGGGCCGCGCCGGCGCCACGGGCACGGCGATCTCCTTCGTATCAGGCAGGGAGCTCGACTCCCTGAACCGCATTGAGCGGTACATCGGCAAGACCCTGCCGCGCACAGTGATCCCCGGCCTTGAGCCCCGGTACGCGCTGCGCGCATCCCGGAGCAGCGACAGCAGGGGAAGGCAGTCGACAGGCAGGCCGGGCGCATCGAACGGCCGGCCGCGGACGCAGGGATCATGGGCGCCGGGCCGCGGACGCTCAGAGGCGCGGACGTCCGGGCTCGGTCCGCGGAACGAGCGGGGCCAGGGCGGAAGGAAGCCCTCGTCCTTTGGTGCAGAACGGGAGCCCTATCGTGAAGTGAAGCATCAGGGCGGCAGGAACGGCGACTACTCCTCCCGGCCGACAGAACGCAGAAACCGCTGGGCCTGAGCAACGCGGGCCCTGCAGCAAAGGATAAATGAAAAAGGCGGATGGGTTTCCATCCGCCTTTTGTATTTGAGAGTTGTCTAATTTTAACCTCAGCCGTTGACAGAATTGATCAGCGTCCGAAGGTTTATTCAGAGGTCCTTCTTAACGCGCGCCGCTCTGCTGCATCTCCCGTTTGAACTCGGAAGTGAAGTGAAAGGCGATCTCGGGCGTCGCTTCTATCATGTTCCTGAGCGTCCACTCCGACTCGGCCAGAAACACGAGATTCCCGTCCTTGTCCTCGGCGATGCGGTCAGGTTTGAAGCGGATGAACTTGTCCATGTCCGCCTTGCTCTCCGACGTGATCCAGCAGGCCTTGTGGATGCCCAGGGGCTCAAAGCGGCAGCGGGCGCCGTATTCGTGCTCCAGGCGGTATTGCAGCACATCGAACTGCAGCACACCCACCGTGCCGACGATCTTGCGGCTTCCCTGCTGCTGCATGAAGAGCTGGGCCACGCCCTCGTCGGTCAGCTGCTCGATGCCCTTGTTGAGCTGCTTCGACTTGGACGGGTCCAGGTTCACCAGAAGCTTGAAGACCTCGGGGGAAAAGCTGGGGATGCCCTGGAACATGAACTTCTCGCCTTCCGTCAGCGTGTCGCCGATCTTGAAGACGCCCGTATCGTAGAGGCCGATCACGTCGCCGGGAAAGGCCTCGTCAATGATGCTCTTGCGCATGGCCATGAAGCTCACGGGGCTGGTGAAGCGGATGTCCTTGTTCAGCCGCACATGGTGGAAGAACTTGCTCCGCTCGAACCTGCCCGAGCAGATGCGCACGAAGGCGATGCGGTCGCGGTGGCGGGGGTCCAGGTTCGCGTGGATCTTGAAGACAAAACCGGTAAAGTTCTTCTCTCCCGAGTCGACGACGCGCACGTTCGTGGCGCGGTTCGCGGGCGGCGGGGCAATCGTGGTGAGGGTGTCGAGCAGCTCCTTCACGCCGAAGTTGTTCACGGCGCTGCCGAAGAAGACCGGCGCCAGGTCCCCGGCAAGGTAGGTCTTCCGGTCGAAGTCGTCATAGGCGCCCTCCACAAGCGCTGCGTCCTCGCGCAGCTTGTCCGCATAGTCGCCGATCTGCCGGTCCAGCTCGGCATCGCCCAGGTCGCGTATTTCCATCACATCGTCGGTGCGGGTCAGGCCGCCGGCCCGGAAAAGATAGAGGCTCTTGTTGTACAGGTTGTAGACGCCCTTGAAGGCCGTGCCCATGCCGATGGGCCAGGAAAGGGGGCGGACGCGGATCGACAGCTTGGCCTCCAGCTCATCGAGCAGGTCGAAGGGGTCCCTGCCTTCGCGGTCCAGCTTGTTCACGAAGACGATGACCGGCGTCTTGCGCATGCGGCAGACGTTCATGAGCTTCTCCGTCTGCTCCTCGACGCCCTTGACGCAGTCGATCACCAGCACCACGCTGTCCACGGCAGTGAGCGTGCGGTAGGTGTCCTCGGAAAAGTCCTTGTGGCCCGGCGTGTCGAGCAGGTTGATCTTGTACCCGTTGTACTCGAAGCCCATGACCGACGTGGCCACCGAGATGCCGCGCTGGCGCTCGATCTCCATGAAGTCCGAGGCCGTGGCCCGTGCCGTCTTGTTCGACTTCACTGCGCCGGCCACCTGGATGGCGCCGCCGAAGAGCAGCAGCTTTTCGGTCAGCGTGGTCTTGCCCGCGTCAGGATGGCTGATGATGGCAAAGGTGCGCCGCTTTTCTATTTCGTCAGAGTAACTCATTGTTTTACTTGCTCTTTCAGGCCGCTCCCGGAAAGGACAGAAATCCGTACTATGCCTGCCTGGTCCTTGCCTGGCAGATAAAGCCCCGTACCTTAACAACCAGGGCTGAAAAAGTCAAGAAATTCCTGGCCCTAGGGGGGCTTCCAGGCGACGGATGGCCCGCGTTCCTGAAGAAGGGCCGTTGCCCTTCACAGAAGCTGCCAGGAAGGGGCCGAAAAAAGATGAAGCTTTTCTGCCCCTTAAGGTGTATAATATATACTTGTGTGCGAGAGCAGCAAGAGACGCAAACGTTCTCAGGCTTCGCACGCGGTGTGAGCAGATTGGCAGGGCGGGCACTGTTGCGCCAGATGCCAGACCAGAGACCAGGAGGGCCTACAGGCATGGAAAAACACGCGGCCGGTGAGAATATCGTATCCTATTGCACGAAATGCAAGCTGATGCTTGACCACGCAATTGTAGCGTTGAAGGGCGAGGAGATCGCCAAGGTAAAGTGCAAGACCTGCGGCAGCGCGCATAAACATCGTGATAAGGCGCCGGCCACCAAGGCCCGGACGCCGCGGGTGAAGAAAGACGGCGCGGTGAAGCTGTCCGTTGAGGCCCGCTGGGAAGCGGGGATTGCCGAGGCCAAAGGGAAAGAGCGCGCGTACAGCATGGTGGCCAAGTACCGGGTCGGCGAAGTCGTGGTGCACGACCATTTCGGCAAGGGCATCGTGCTGAACCTGCGCATGAACAAGTGCGACATGCTGTTCAAGGACAAGGAACGGCTGATGGCATCAGGCAATTGATCCCGCAGCGTCCCGCAGAAGGCGGGGCGGGGCAGCGGCGCAGTACGGTGCGGTCCAGGCTGCAGCGCTGCTGAAGGTTCATCCATAACCGCAACGAAGCCGGTAACGAAGGTCCTGTCTTCCGACAGCGTTTTGCTGAATTCCCGCACGCTCCGTCCTGTGCAGTTCCTGCTGCTACCTGTATCATATTTCCGTAGAGCTATATTATAGTATTGTTCACGGCGGCGCGTCCTTCGCAGGACACCGCCTCAGAGGAGAAAGAAAACAGCAATGGGTTTTACCGCATTCAAGCTCCACCCGCAGATCATGGCCGGCGTCGAGGCGCTCGGCTACCAGACACCAACCCCCATCCAGATCCAGGCAATCCCGCCGGTGCTCCAGTCCCATGACGTGATGGGCCTTGCCCAGACCGGCACCGGCAAGACGGCGGCCTTTGTGCTGCCCATCCTGCAGCGGCTGCTGACGGGGCCGCGCGGCAAGGTGCGCGCGCTGATCGTGGCGCCGACGCGCGAGCTTGCCGAGCAGATCCACGCCACCATCGAAGGCCTGGGGCGCGCCACGCGCCTCAGGAGCATGACGGTCTACGGCGGCGTGGGCGTCAATCCCCAGATCCAGAAGCTGCGCGAAGGCAGGGAGATCGTGGTCGCCTGCCCCGGCCGGCTGCTGGACCATATCAACCAGGGAACGATCAGTCTTGCGAACGTCGAGGTGCTCGTCCTGGACGAGGCGGACCGCATGTTCGACATGGGGTTCCTGCCCGACATCCGGAGGATCATCAAGCATGTGCCGGTGAAGCGCCAGACCCTGCTGTTCTCGGCCACCATGCCCGACGACATCCGGAAGCTCGCCCACGACATCCTGCGCTCTCCTGTCACGGTGCAGGTGGGCCATACGGCCCCGGCGAACACGGTGTCCCACGCGCTCTATCCCGTGGACCAGCATCTCAAGACGGGACTGCTGATGGAGCTGCTGAAGCACACGGACACCGAATCGATCCTGATCTTCACGCGCACGAAGCACCGGGCAAAGCGCATCGGGCAGCAGCTGGAAAAGGCCGGCTACAAGGCGGCGTCGCTCCAGGGCAACCTGTCGCAGAACAAACGGCAGGCCGCCCTTGACGGGTTCCGCAGCGGCTCCTACCAGATCCTGGTGGCAACGGACATCGCCGCCCGCGGCATCGACGTGTCGAGCATCTCCCACGTGATCAACTAT
>JBBIHD010000165.1:0-1333 GCA_037447195.1 Nitrospirota bacterium
AGCAAGATCAGGGCTCTGTTGAGACCCTTGAAACCAGAGTTGGATAAGGTGCCGCACCAAGATCACGACATCTTAAAAGCACTGCCTCTATAAAAAAGTACTTGACTAAAACAAACCAGACGCAGAGGACGCAGAGAAGATCAAAACGTGAAAAGGCGTCTCTCACAAAGCCACAACGGTCGCAACGTTTATTAAAAGTCCAAAAGTCTTTACCGTCAAGGAGCAAAGAGCGCGAAGGAAACCGTAAATGCCGAATCGAGAAATCTGGAAGCTTTCCCTGGCGTCCCTTGCGCCTTCGCGGCTCAACAGACTTCGTTCTTCTTTTTTAAATCTGATGCATCGCCGCGTTAAAGCATTCTCTGCGCTCTCTGCGTCTCTGCGAGAGATGAAGTCCTTCATGTCTTTTCCCCGAGGAGATTTATCCGGTGCGCCAGGACGCCGGCGCCGAAGCCGTTGTCGATGTTCATGACCGCCACGCCGGCGGCGCAGGAGTTCAGCATGGTCAGCAGCGGGGCCAGGCCGTGGAAGCCTGCGCCGTAGCCCACGCTGGTGGGCACGGCGATCACCGGCTTGTCCACCAAGCCGCCCACGACGGAGGGCAGGGCGCCGTCCATGCCGGCAACGACGATGACGACGCGGGCGCCGTCGATGATCTCTTTTTTGCTGAAGAGACGGTGGATGCCGGCAACGCCGACGTCGTAGACGGTCCGGACGCCGCTGCCGAGCGCGCGGGCAGTCACCGCGGCCTCTTCAGCCACGGGGATGTCCGTTGTACCCGCAGAAAGGATCGCGATGACGCCCCGGGTGGGTTTCCTGCTCTTCTTCTGGACCACGATGGCCCGGGCAGATTCATGGTAGACGGCGCGGCGGTCGAGTTTCTTTACGGCCTGGTATGCCTTGTTCGAGGCGCGCGTGGCAAGGATGTCGCTGCCCGCCGCGAGCATGCGCTTCACGATGCCCGTGATCTGCGCCGCCGTCTTGCCTTCGCAATAGATCACCTCAGGCATGCCGTGGCGCAAATGGCGGTGGTGGTCGATATGGGCGTAGACCGCGTCCTCGAAGGGAAGGTTCTTGAGCCGGGCAAGGGCCGTCTCGACGTCAACAGTGCCTGCCTGGACCTTTTCGAGCAGTTTGGCGAGTTTTGCAGTATTCATGATAGTGTATGCACCTCGAATGTCATCGGACTCGGATCGGGAAAGCTGCGAAGAAATTTACAAACTATCAGATCATAGCATGAGGCGTCTCTCGCAAAGGCGCAAAGGTCGCAAAGGGTGAAGCGAAAAGCTGAGTTCCGGTAAAGGCGAGAAGCAAATGCAAAAGCCGTGTCTTTCGC
>JBBIHD010000165.1:1368-5709 GCA_037447195.1 Nitrospirota bacterium
TGAAAGACCTGGGCAACATCCGACGAGCCCATTTTCTCGTCTCTTGTCACTCGTCTCTCACCCCGACGCCGTGCCTGTTACCTCTGCTGACGGGGCGGCCGCCGCTCCGGCCCCCGCTGGCGCATGCGGTCCCTGCAGTCCTGCACTGCCGCGAGGGCCTCGCCCTTCATTCGCTGCACTACGGGCCGTTTGGCGTCCTTCGCCATGCTTAGGAACCGGGACAGGTACGATCCTGCCTGTCTGCAGTTTCCGAGGGTGTAATGGGTCATTCCCGAATGAAAGAGCATGCGCGGGTCCCGAGGGCGGACCTTTTCCACAAGATGGAATTCCCGGAGCGCTTCGCGAAGCCGGCCGCGCTCTTTCAACAGCAGGCCCAGCTTCATGTGATAAAAGGGGTTGGCTGGATGGCTCCGGGCAGCGGACCGGAGCGCCTGCTCGGCCGCATCTAGATCGCCCCGTCGCTGGTACAGCATGGCCAGCAGGATGCGCGCCCGCCGGTTCTCGGGATTCACGGCCGCGGCGTTCTGCACCAGTTTCGTGGCGCGGTCGAGCTCCTCAGGGCTCACGCCGTTCCCATTGTATCCCGCGTCAACAAAGTCCATCTTCCGGGAAAGGGACGCCCAGACATTCCGCACATCGTCGTTCGCTTCCTCTTTTGCAAGCACGGCATCAAGCTTTTTCCGGACGTCTTCGGTCTTTGCCCCGCTCTTTTCCGTCTGCAGCCGCTTTACAAGCGATTCGCGCTCCCTGCGGAGGGCCTCGTTCTCCCTCTGCGCGGCCGTCAGCTGCTCCTTCAGGTCTTCATGCTCGCGAAAACGGCTGATCTGCTCGTGCATCACGTCCGTGTCGATGCGGCAGCGCACCCGTACGAATATCTCCGGTTTGTCCGCGCTGCCGCGCATCTCCTCTGCGGCGATCTCGGTCTCCACGACGCCGGCCGTATAGGCCGTCACCTCGTCCTTCGTGAGCTTGTAGTCTTTCACTACCGTGAGGCCGGCCACAAAGGTCCCCGCCTCTTCCAGGGCCTTGCGCTTCGCCTCCTGTACGGCGATCCTGCGGGCGTCGATCTTGCTGTCATTGTCGCCCATGCTGTAGACGCTCTCGGCCTCGATGACCTTGATCTCGGCATGAGCGGGGACGCATGGGAACAGAATGATGAGGAATGCCAGCACAGCAGTGACCGGTCGCTTCATGGCAATGACGCCCCTTTCTTTTATTCCGCACTCCGAACGCATTGCTCATTCTTCCTTAAGGCCGCGGCCCATGAGGTCCTTCACCGCCTGCTTCGGGTCCTTGCCTTCGTAGAGGATCCGGTAGGTCTCTTCTGTCACGGGCATATCCACGCCGTATTGTTTGGCAAGGGCGCGCGCAGCCTTGGCGGTCCGGACGCCCTCGGCAACGGTCCGGACGTCCTTCATGATGGCGTCGAGCTTCTCGCCCTTGCCGAGCCGCGTGCCGAGGGTCCTGTTCCTGGACAGGCCGCCCGTGCAGGTGAGCACCAGGTCGCCCATGCCTGCAAGGCCGGAAAAGGTGAGGGGACTGGCGCCCATGGCAACGCCGAGTCTCGCCATCTCGGCAAGCCCGCGCGTGAGCAGGGCCGCTGACGTGTTGTAGCCGTAGCCGAGCCCTTCGAGAACGCCGGCTGCAATGGCGATCACGTTCTTGAGGGCCCCGCCCAGCTCCACGCCGACCACATCGGTGTTCGTGTACACGCGGAAATAGGGCGAGCTCATGATGGCCTGCGCCTGCTTCCCGGCATCAGGCGACGATGCTGCAAGGGCGACGGCAGTGGGCATCTTCTGGGCCACTTCCTTTGCGAAGCTGGGGCCGGACAGAAAGCACAGCCCGCCATGGACCCGTTCCGGCAGCACGTCCCTGAACACGTCGGAAAGGAGCATCAGCGTGTCGATCTCGATCCCCTTGGAAGCGCTGATCACCACGGCATTGTCGGTGAGAAAGGGGGCGAACTGCGACGCGATGGCCCGGACCGTGTGGGAGGGCGCCACGGAGAGGATGAATTTCCTGCCCTTGACAGCGGATTCGAGGGATGGGGTGATGGAGAGGTTCTCAGGAAGGCGAAAACCGGGCAGGTAGACTCGGTTCTCCCGGGTCTGCGCGGTCTCTGTGGCAAGGTCCTGTTCATACATCCAGAGCGTTACGTCCAGCTTCTTTTCCGCCAGGAGGATGGCCAGGGCAGTGCCCCAGGCGCCTGCGCCGATGACGCCAATGCGTTCGTTCATGCCGCTGATTATAAAGGGATTGGGGAGGGGTGTCAAAAGAATTGTTGGTGGGCGGGTAAACTGATTCGATCAGGTCTTCGCAGTTCGTTCCCTCCATCTCAGAGGGTCTCTCTTGAGATGCATTACGGCAATGATAAGAATGTGATCTTCCCGCTGCTGATAGAGGACGGCGTAAGGAAACCGGCTGGTAAGGCAGCGTCGTGTTCGCGGGGAGAAAGCGGGCCATGCGCCGGGGAACAAGACGATCCGGCCGAGCGTTGTTTTTACTTCTGCTGCAAATTCATATCCCAGGCCTGGTCGCTGTTCATTGTAATAATTGACGGCTTCAGCAAGTTCCTGTTCGGCGACGGAGAGGAAGCGTATGTTCATTTCTTGTTGATGCGCCCAAAAACAGCCTTTGCCGAGTCAGCAGCGATCTGCCCGCCGTCATAGGCGTCAATGCGCGCCTCCGCTTCCTCTGCCCAGAGCGCATCTATAATGCCGTCAGGGGCCGTATCGAAGCTGTGAAAGAGCTCCTCGATCAATTGAGCCCGTTCCACCGGCGGCAGGTTGAGAGCCTGCTTCAGCAATTTTTGCGATGCGGTGGTCATTGCAGCTGGTCACCTCGCTTCGTCTCGCTTACCCGATCGTAAGTAACTATATCATCCGGCGATGAACATGTCAATTATCGCGCTTGGCGAGCTTTGCGCGAGAGATCTTTTTAATTTCTGAATAGTCCTGTGATTTACCGGCCCGAGGCAGTGTCTTGTTAATAATTCGCCTTGATCTCCGCCTCGACCAATCTTTTCAACTGTTCATAGCCGAAGCTCGGAAGCGGCTTGCCGTTCACGAAGAATTCCGGAGTCTTCCTGACGTTCAGCGTCCGGGCGTCCGCAAGGTCCTGCTCGATGATCTTGACGATTGCCGGGTCCTTCATGTCCTGTTCGAGCTTTTTCAGATCGAGTCCGGCCATGGGAAGGAACTTCCACACCAGCTTTGGCTGGGGATTGTGATGGCTCGCCCAATAGCCTTGAGAACGGAACATGACCTCCATGGTCTCCCAGTACTTGCCCTGCTTTCTCGCAGCTTCAAGGATCTTGACGAAATAATCAGCGTTGTCATGGAACGGGGCATACCGGATCACGAGCTTTATTCTGCCCGGGTGGGCCGCCATGAAACCCTTAACATAGGGGTGGAAAGCGCTGCAGGTCTCGCAGGCGGGGTCCATGAACTCCACGAGGTAGACCTTCGCGTCGTTGCTGCCGGCCATGGGTGAATGCTCCCGCACGAAGATCTCGGCGTTCTCCCTGGCCATGAAGGCGATATTCTTTGCCTGATGGCTCTTGTAGAAATACCCTCCAAGCACAAAGGCAAGGACCAGTACCGCAGCTGCAGCCAGAACAATATACTGCTTCTTCATGAGGAAAGCCTCCTTCGTAATATGACCAGCAGGGCTATCATGGCCGAGAAGGCCATCAGCGAAAGCATCGGGATCGTTATGAAGCCAAGCCACTCAATGTAGACCTCTTTGCAGGAAACGCCCTGCTGGCAGGGCTCCAGGCTTTCGGGGATGACGCCCGAATAGAGCAGGGCATGGAACATTGCCACGAGCCAGCCGGCGATGGCAAAAGGAAGGGCGTATTTGATGACGTTCCGGTCAAAGGGGAAGAGCCCCACGAGGAAAATGATGGCAAGGGGGAACATGAATATCCTCTGCCACCAGCATAGGGCGCAGGGGGCAAAGTCCATGACCTCGCTGAAGAACATGCTGCCCATGACCGAGACAGCGGCGATGAGCCAGCAGAGAAAGAGGATGTTCCAGTTCATATCGGACGGCTGGGCTGAACGGGCCATATATCTGTACTCCTTATCCAGAGGAGCCCCATTTCTTCACACGGGGCCGACTGGCATTGCAAATTGGAATTTGAGAAGGGAAGCTCGTGTTCGTATGCGGAATTATAACGGGGCAGGGAAGGCGAAGTCAAAGGAATTGCGCAGGCGAAGGCAGCATTTGACCTGCAGTATCCTCTCAGCTTTACAGGGACTTTAAAACGCTTTCAAGCAGCTTTATGATATTTCTTTCCAGGACTTGACATGGTTGCGCGAATGTTTGAAAAGCAAT
>JBBIHD010000166.1:0-5657 GCA_037447195.1 Nitrospirota bacterium
ATGCTGTCGCTCTGGGGCGGAAGCGAGAAGCTGGGCCCCTATCTCACTACGAACGCCCGGCACCAGTTCATGCAGTCCAAATTCCACCGTTCCTCTGATTTCTGCGGCTCCTGCCATGACGTGTCGAATCCGGCTGTCGGAGACCTGGCGCACAACAACGGGAAGCAGCCGACCGGTGATCCCGTGATTGCGAGCGGAATCCTGGGCTCGCCGGTGAACGGGAAGGCGGCCTTCAACAACTTCCCCTTCCAGTATGGCATCGTGGAGCGGACCTTCAGCGAGCACAAGGCAGGCCTGCTCTCGAAGACACTGGTGAAGAATTATGCATCGCTCCCCGCGGACCTGCAGGCCGGAGCCGTCAAGGCCGCCTTTGAGAGCGCAAAAGGCGATTACGCCGACGGCACGCTGCGCTACTTCAGCTGCCAGACCTGCCACCTGCGCGCGGTCACGGGACAGGGCTGCAACAAGAACCCTGAAGTGCGGTCCGACCTGCCGCTCCATGACATGACGGGCGGCAATACGTGGATGCCCGATGCCATCCTGTACCAGAACGCCCAGGGCACGCTGCGCCTCGGCGGCGGCATGTCGGCCCTGCAGATCGAGGCAACGCGGGCAGGCAAAGCGCGGGCGCAGCAGCAGCTCACACTGGCGGCATCCCTGGCCGTGAGCGGAAACAGCGTGAAAGTAACGAACCTGACGGGCCACAAGCTCATCTCGGGCTACCCCGAGGGCCGTCGCATGTGGCTGAACATCAAATGGTACGACGGCAACAATGCGCTGCTGCGCAATGACGGCGCGTACGGCAACCTGGCGGTCACCACGCCCGGCGTGCCCTCTCCGGTCAGGACCATCCTGAATCCCTCTGATCCCAACACCAAGATCTATGAAGCCCACTATGCCATGACCCAGGAATGGGCGAACCAGCTGCTCGTCCTTGGCTATGCCTCAACCCTGCCGCTCAGCTTTGACCGCGTGACCGGCGCCGTGAGCTACACGCTCGGTCAGCTGGCAGCGCAGGCTTCCGGCACCTACCACGAGACCTTCCATTTCGTACTGAACAACCATGTGTCAAAGGACAACCGCATCCCGACCTATGGCATGACCTATGACGAGGCGCGCAGGCGCAATGCGCTGCCCGTTCCCGCGGCCCAGTACGGAAGCCCGGGGCCCGGCGGGACATATAACTACTGGGACACGGTCACGTTGAATCCTCCCGCAGGCGCGGCCTATGCCACCATTGACCTGCTTTATCAGACCACGAGCTGGGAGTATATCCAGTTCCTCTATCGGGCGAACAACCGCACCAATCCGTTCCTGGCCAACGAAGGCGTGAACCTGCTGAATGCATGGCTGAATACGGGCATGTCAGAGCCTGTTGTCATGGCTTCGGCAGCGTGGGGGACGCCGCCTGCGCCGACCTGCGCAGCGCCGGGTGCACCGCAGAACCTGACGGCCACTGCCGGAAGGCGCAGCGTGACCCTGAACTGGTCCGCCGGCACGCCGGCCCCGACCACGGGATGCCGGGTGTATTATGACCAGGCCGGTAAGCTCCAGTTCATTGCGAACGTTCCCGCAGGCGCCCTTACGTACACGGACAAGGGTCTGAACAGGAATGTCCAGTATTGCTACCGGGTGACGGCCTGGAACGACTGCAACGGCAACGGCGTGGTCGATACAGGCGAGGAAAGCACGGTGAGCAACCAGGCCTGCGCAACAGCGAATTAATCGTATGATGAGTACGTTATCGCAGGGGCGGCATGATGCTGTGCCGCCCATGCATAAACGCCCTCTCCGGTAAAGGCGTCAGAGACATCAGATGCCGTTCCTGTGCATATCTGACCGCACAGAGTAAAAGGGGCTTCGACGGCATAGGCAGTGCCGCCTGTAAATCGCCGCAGTAGAAACACGACTGATTGCAGTTCAATCTGAGGGCATGCGGCAAGCCAGGCTGCGCGCCCTGTCTTATTCCCGCCTGCTCTCGTCGCCGCGCCTGCGCTTCATCGGACTATATAGTGCCAATTATCCCCTTGACAGGCCGCAGGATTGGGGTTACTATTTGAACCCTTTGCATTTCAAGGGAATGGAGAACCCTGATGGACCAGGAGCGGGCCAGAACAGTATACGTCATCGGCCACACGAACCCGGACACGGACTCGGTCTGTTCCGCCGTGGGCTACGCCTACTTCAAGAACGTGACGGACCGGCGGTACGTGTTCACGCCCGTGCGGGCCGGCGCACTGAACGAGGAGACGCGGTTCGTGCTCGAACGGTTCGGCGTGGCCGCGCCTGCCGAGGTCGAGAGCCTTGCGGCCACGGTGAGCGACCTGGACCTGAAGCGCCCCATCGCCGTCAGCACCCGCGATTCGATCCAGGTCCTGGCCCTGCTGATGCGCGAAGAAGGCGTGCGGTCCGTTCCTGTCGTGGATGATACGGGGCGGCTTGCCGGCATCGTGGGCCTGAAGGACATTGCCCGCCACTACATGAACAGCGTGGGGTTCACGAATCTGGACCAGACGCCGGTTGAGCTGGACATCCTCGTCAAGACCCTGGAAGGACGGGTCCTGAGCAACGCAGCCCGAAAGGACCGGCTTACGGGCCGCGTCTTCATTGCCGCCATGGAACGGGGCACGCTCCTGAACCGGGTCCGGCCGGGCGATGTCGTCATTGCCGGCGACCAGCATGACATCCAGCTTTCCCTGGTCCGCGCCGGCTGTTCGGCCCTGATCGTGACGGACGGTGCGCCTGTATCGAACGAGGTGCTGCAGGCGGCTGTGGAGAAGCAGGTGCTGGTGCTCTCGTCGCCCCACCCGGCCTTTGCAACGGTGCAGCTCCTTACCATGTCGGAGCCTGTCTCGGCCATCATGACCTCTACCTGTCCGACGGTGGGGCTCTATACCCCCATGGGGGAGGTGCGGGACCAGATCGTGAAGTCCGAATACCGGTCCGTGGTGGTGGTGGACAGCGACAACCGGCTGATCGGGTTCATCACCCGGACGGACCTGATACGGCCGGTCAGCAAGATGGCGATCCTCGTGGACCACAACGAGCTGTCCCAGGCCGTGGACGGCATCGAGGAGACGGAGATCCTCGAGATCATCGACCACCATCGCGTAGGGGACATCTCCACGACGGCGCCGATCTATGTCTACAATGACCCCGTAGGCAGCTCCTGCACCGTCGTCGCCGGGTCGATGTTCCTGCACCAGGTCCACATCCCCACGGAGATCGCCGGCCTGCTGCTGTCGGGCATCCTGTCCGATACCCTGCTGCTGACCCTCTCGACGACAACGGAGCGGGACCGCGTCACGGCGAAGCGGCTGGCCGAGATTGCAGGAGTGGACATCGCGGAGTTCGGGAAGGATCTGCTGCACGCGAGCATCAACATCGAGGGACGGAGCGCCCGTGAGCTGATCGCTGCGGATTTCAAGGAATTCCTTATCGGCGGGAAAAAGCTCGGCGTGAGCCAGATGATGTCACTGGACTGCGCCGAGATCGACCGGCGCGAGGATGAGCTGCTGGCGGAGCTGGAGCGGCTGCGCAAGGAGCGCGACTACGATCTCACAGCGCTGCTGATCACGAACCCCCTGACCGAGGGGCATGAGCGCATCATGCTGAAGGGAGAGACGTGGATCGTGGAGAAGGCCTTTGAGGTGAAGGTGGAAGGGGACATGACGAGCGTGCCCCGCGTGCTGTCGCGCAAGAAGGACTTTATACCGGCGATCGGCCAAGTGCTCAGCCTGTCGCGCCACAACCGGTGATCCTCAGTTTTCCTCTTTCAGTTTTCCCAGCAGAAAGATGGCAAGCTTGTGTCCCGGCCCCTCATCATCAAGAACGGTCCCGTAAAAATCGCATTTTTCACAGTTAACGTACTTCTTTGCGAAGGTGCCCTGCACCTGCTTGTCGCAGAAGGTCCCTGCCACGACCCAGCAGGCCCTGCCACCGTTCTTGCCGCCATGGACGCCGTCGAGCCGCTTTTCCAGCGCGGCCGGGCAGACGCCGAGATCCTGGTGAAGACCGCCTGGTTCGCGGCCGCACTTCTTGAACTCCCAGCAATTCATCTTGCTCATGATCTCCCTCCCTCGGAGCATGCATAAACAAAAGATAGCAGAATTGCCGTTGTCTGTCCACTCCCTCCGGGCTACGGGGGCGGAGATTTCAGTCCAGAAAAAGCACTATCGGAGCGCGCCAGCCGGGCTCAAGCTTGCCTGGGGCCGGCCCATGATCTCTTTCAGCAGCCCTGCCTGGCGGTCGCGGCGCTCCAGGTCCTTCGGATCAACTGACTTGCGGATATCGTCCTTCAGCCGTTTGTTCTCGGCATCAAAAGCCGCCAGTTCTGCCTGAGTAAAGGGACGCTCCTGGCCGGACTTCACCAGGATCCGTTCATAGCCGAGGGCGTCGAGCAGGCTGCCGGCCGTCGTCTCGAAGATGCGCAGGTCCTGCTCGCTCATTTCCCGCATGAACTTGAAGCTGTTGTTCTTCATGACAGGGTTCGTCACATTGACCCAGAGGTCGCTTGAAGTGGCAGCGCGCTTCGCTTCATCGGTCTTGTTGAAGTCCAGCATGGATTGCAGATAGGGAACGCCGAGGAAGGCGCAGATGGTGCGGGCCGTGTTCTCGGCGTCATGGATCAGGTCCTCATAGCGGACGGCCAGGAACCGGGAGGGATGAATCCTCTCCTTGATCTTGAGGGCCAGTTCCTGGATCGATGACCACTCCTTCGCGATCTGGTAGTAGTGCTTCTCGCCCACCACGGCTTTGCGGAATGACAGCGCCACGTCGCGCCCGTCGCGGTAGAGGTAGATGTATTTGGGTGTCTTAAAATAAGACTCTATCTGCGGGACATAGTGAATGTTCGCAAGGCTCTTGCAGCACCAGGTCCTGGCGCCCTGGGTCTCGGCGCAGATATCGTAGACAGCGCCATGCACGGCCACGAGACCCCTCTCCCGGCACCGATTCGCCACGTCCTTTCGGTCCAGCGTGACGCCCTCCCAGGCAACGGGATTGAGTTCCACGAGGCGACAGGCGTCGTCCACGAGGCGTTTGAAGTTCTCCTCAGCGGAAAGATCCCCGTATGACGCCTGCAGCGGCATCAGCCGCTGCAGGATATGCGGCGGGTGGGGCGCCGCGATCTCGGGAAGCTGGTTCAGCATCAGGCGCAGAAGGTTCGATCCCGAACGCTGTATGCCGATCATGAATATGGGGTCCATTAGTTCTCTCCTTCCTTGCTCAGCATGGTGTGTAGTTCATCACTCAGTACAACAGTAAACCGGCGATCCCGGCGACAGGGATGATCCAGGCCACCTCGACCTTGAACCGCAGCAGGGCGACCAGGGCCGCCGCAAAAACGGCGAGGGAGGCCCAGTTGGGCTGGGCCGTCAGCGCCACGACCACGGCGGCCGCGGTGATCATGCCGATGACTGAAGCGCGGATGCCGCGCAGCGATGCCTTGATGACGGCGGACCGCTTGATCCGGTCAAGAAAGCGCGCGCTCACGAGCATGATCAGCGCGGGAGGCGTATAGATGCCGATCGTTGCCGACGCCGCGCCCAGCAGTCCGGCGACCTTGTAGCCGAAAAAGGCCGCGCTGATCAGGATCGGGCCGGGAGTGACCTGGCCAAGGGCGATTACGTCGATGAACTCCTGCTGCGTTACCCAGC
>JBBIHD010000167.1:0-5649 GCA_037447195.1 Nitrospirota bacterium
AGATCGTTCTCGGCGTGGACAACATCATTTTCATCTCCGTGCTCGTGGGCCGTCTGCCGCAGGCGCAGCGGAACAAGGCCCGGGTGATCGGTCTGGCACTGGCAATGATCACCCGGATCCTGCTGCTGCTGTCCATCACCTGGGTGATGAAGCTCACAACGCCGCTCTTCACCATCCTGGCGGAAGATATCTCCGGCAGGGACCTGATCCTGGTCCTCGGCGGCCTCTTTCTGTTATGGAAAAGCACCTTCGAGATCCACCACAGCCTCGAAGGGGCCGAGCCTGACCGGAAGGCCAAGGCTGCCGCAGGCTATGGCGCCGTGCTTGCCCAGATCGCCGTGCTCGACATCGTGTTCTCCCTCGATTCGGTCATCACGGCCGTGGGGCTGGCGAATGATGTCATGGTCATGGTGATCGCCATTGTCATTGCCGTCATCGTGATGATGTTCTCGGCACGGGCCATCGGTGATTTCGTGGACAGCCATCCCACGATCAAGGTCCTGGCACTGAGCTTCCTGGTCGTCGTCGGCGTGGCGCTCATCGCCGAAGGGTTCGATATCCATATCCCGAAGGGATACATCTATTTTTCCATGGCCTTCTCCGTCACCGTGGAGATGCTGAACCTCAAGATGAGAAAGCGGGCCGCACAGCCCGTAAAGCTGCACAAGGCTATCAGGGAAGCTAGAAAATAGGGACAGCCGGAGCAGGTGAATATATGCATTCTGAAAGGAGCAAGGCGCATGCTCGACAAAAGCGAGTTGCAACAGCTGAACACTGCCTGGAAGGTGATAGGGATTATCTGGGGAGCGCTCTTCGCGTCCCTCGCGATCCACGTTGCCGTGTGTTATCTCGTCGAGGACCAGCTTGTTCCTGAGGCCGGATTTCCGCTGGAGACCATGAGGTTTGCCCTGTACGGGGTGTCAGCTGCTACCCTGGTAGTTGCCTACTACCTCCGGAGAGCGATGCTGAAGCCCGGGAAGCGCAGCTCCCCATCAACTGCGGGTCATAGACCTGCGGCCCAGATTCAGCACCCTGCGGCAGGGAAATACCTGACCGCCATGATCGTTGCCTCCGCCTTGAGCGAGAGCATCGGTATTTACGGGGTCGTGCTGTTTTTTTTGAGCAAAGACTGGAGTGCATTGTATCAATTCATGATCGTCTCCGCAGCGGCCATGCTGTATTTCCGTCCCCGCAAAGAGGAGCTATTCGGACTTGCTGAAGAGATGAAGCGGCAGCCGGCAAATCAGACCGTTCCACGTTCCCATGCAGCAGGATAAACCCATCCTTATCATCGCCGGCCCCACGGCAGTGGGCAAGACCGACGCGTCGATCCTCCTGGCGCAGGAACAGGGCGCCGAGATCGTGAGCGCGGACTCCATGCAGGTCTACCGGGGCATGGACATCGGCACTGCCAAGCCCTCTCCGGAGCAGCGCTCCCTCGTGTATCATCACCTTATCGATGTGGTGGACCCCGTCCAGCCCTACAGCGTGGGCGACTACCTGCGCGATGGGCGGGCGGCCATTGACGGTATCCTGTCATCGGGCGGCACGCCGGTCGTCGTGGGCGGCACGGGCATGTACATCCGCGCCCTGATGCGCGGCCTCTTCCACGGCCCGCCGGCGGATATGGAGCTTCGCGCCCGCCTGCTGCAGCGCGAGGCCGTCGAGGGCGAGGGCTCTCTCTATGCCGAGCTTTCGCTGGTGGACCCCGCTGCGGCCCTCAAGATCCATCCCCATGACCTGCGCAGGACCGTCAGGGCCCTGGAGGTTTATATCCTGAAAAAGCAGCCCATATCGGCGCTTCAGCAGGACCATGCGTTCGGCGAGCGGCCCTACCGGTTCCGGCTGCTCTTCCTGACCCGGGAGCGGCCCGAGCTCTATCGCCGGATCGAAGAGCGTGTTGACTGGATGGTCTCGGCAGGCATCGAGGAGGAGGTCCGCCGCCTGAAGGAGCGGGGCTGCGACGATCGGCTCACCTCGATGCAGGGGCTGGGATACATGCATTTTCTCGACGTCCTGGACGGCAGGTCCTCCCGCGCAGAGGCAATCGCGCTGCTGAAGCGGGACACGAAGCGCTATGCCAAGCGTCAGTTCACCTGGTTTCGCCGCGAGCCGGACGCGGTCTGGGTGGATGTTACCGGGCTGGTCGAGGGCCGGGAAATTGTGCGCAGAATAAAGAAAAACATTGAAATTTCAGGCGACTTAGGATAAGATTCAAAAATATTTTTTGTTCCCGGCAGCAGCGGCCGCTGCATCACGGAGGGGTGGATGGGAAAGTCGCAGGTGAATCTGCAGGACATTTTTCTGAACCAGATGCGGAAGGAAAAGATCCCGGTGACGATGTATCTCGTGAACGGCGCCAGGATCTCAGGCACGATCAAGGGGTTCGATAATTTCGTCATTCTCCTGAAGCACGAGAACCAGCAGCTCGTGTACAAGCATGCCATTTCCACCATCATTCCTGAAAAACCCGTGGAGCTGCTCGATCCTGCCGACATGAAGCAGGAACAGGCCGCGGCACAGGGATAGGTTCCCGCAACGAGCAGGGGGCATGGAGCATAGGGTTCACCCCCCCTGCTCTCTGCACTATGCGAGGCGGCTGCGAGAAGTCAGCAGACACTGAAAAAAACTACGAATATGCCAAAAAAGATCTCCACAACAGAATCGATCCGCATCGGCGTGATCGGCGGGAGCGGTCTCTACGAGATGGAGGGGCTCACCGGCATCACGACCAGGAAGGTCGCCACGCCATTCGGGAAGCCCTCCGATGATTTCATCATCGGCACGCTGCAGGGACGGCGCGTTGCTTTTCTTCCGCGCCACGGCAGGGGCCACCGCACCCTCCCCACGCACATCAACTATCGCGCGAACATCTACGGCATGAAGAAGCTGGGTGTGGAGCGGATCATCTCTGTCAGCGCCGTGGGCAGCATGAAAGAGGAGATCGAGCCCGGCCACATCGTCATCCCTGCCCAGTTCTATGACCACACCAGGCACCGGAGCAGCACCTTCTTTGGCGACGGCGTCGTGGCCCATGTGGGCATGGCCGACCCGGTCTGTGCGGACCTGTCCGCCCTGCTGGCCGACGCGGGCGCTGCTGTGGGCGCCCGGCTGCACCGGGGCGGCACCTACCTCTGCATGGAGGGCCCCCAGTTCTCCACCCGCGCCGAGTCGCTGGTCTACCGGACCTGGGGCGTGGATGTCATCGGCATGACGAACGCCACCGAGGCCAAACTGGCCCGGGAGGCGGAGATCTGCTACAGCACCATAGCCCTGGCCACGGATTATGACTGCTGGCACCACAGCGAAGAGGCCGTCACCGTCGAGGCCGTGCTTGCGGTCATGAAGAAGAACATCGAAACGTCGAAGGCCATGATCCGGCAGGCAGTGCGCATGCTGGCAGAGGACAGGGCCTGCGCCTGCGGCGAGTCCCTCCGGAACACGATCATGACGCCGGAGGACCTGATCCCGGCGAAGACGAAGCGGGACCTGGCGCCGATCATCGGGAAGTATTTAAAAAAGCGGATGCGGTGACAGGGTAAGGGGTCAGAAAGCAAAAGCACGGAGAATCCGGCCATGGAAGATGCGGAAAAGGCGGATAGGCGCGGATGAGATGCTTTGCCTGATCCCGATAGAGTCGATACAAGTGTTCTGTTCCTGTGGCAATGAAGATGCAGTCGTAAAAGCTCAAGATTGCCACAAAATGCACAGAAACCACAAAAGTAAGGCATTAAAAAAACTGAAGGTTTTCTCTGAGCCTTTTGTGACTTATGTGGCCCAAAAAGACTTTTTACGACTTTATCAATGCATTTCCCGTGCATAACCGTGTTCATCCGTGGTTAAGATGCAATGTGGAGGTCTTCTCGCAGTGAGTCTTCTTGTTGTCGGCACCGTAGCGCTTGATTCGGTCAAGACCCCCTTCGGGAACGTGGAGAACGCCCTGGGCGGGTCGGCCACCTATTTTTCCACGTCGGCAAGCTATTTCACCGATGTGCGCCTCGTCGCCGTCATCGGCGAGGACTTCCCGAAGGAGCATATCCAGTTCCTCAAGACCAGGAACATCGATGTGCGCGGCCTCCAGCAGGACAAGGGAAAGACCTTCCACTGGAAAGGCGAGTACGGGTTTGATCTCAACGAGGCCCATACGCTCGCCACGGACCTGAACGTGCTCGCCACGTTCAAGCCCGATATCATCGATGACTACCGGCGCTCCGACGTCGTCTTTCTTGCGAACATCGACCCCGAGATCCAGCTCGACGTCCTCCGCCAGGTGGAAAAGCCCCGGCTCGTCGCCTGCGACACCATGAACTACTGGATCTCGAGCAAGCCTGAAGCGCTCAAGCGCACGCTCGGCGAGGTGGACCTGCTCACCATCAACGAGGCCGAGATCAGGCAGCTTGCAGGAGAGGCAAGCCTGGTGAAGGCGGCCAAGAAGGTCCAGGCCATGGGTCCGAAGATCGTGGTCGTGAAGCAGGGCAGCTACGGAGCGCTCCTGTTCAACGGCGGCAGCGTGTTCAGCGCGCCTGCCTATCCCCTCGAGACCGTCTTTGATCCCACCGGCGCCGGCGACACCTTTGCCGGCGGGTTCATGGGGTACCTGGCGAATGCGATGAACTTTTCAGAGACCGGCCTGCGCCAGGCCGTGATATTCGGCAGCGTCATGGCCTCGCTGAACGTCGAGGCCTTCAGCCTTGACAGGCTGCGCAGCCTGGATTATAAAGAGATCGAGGCACGGTACCGGGAGTTCAAAAAGCTGACCCATTTCGAGGACGTCTGATCGCGCGCAAGGAGGTCTTGCGACCCATGTTCACCGCCGACCCGAAAGTGACCGATATTGACATTCGCCAGAAGAAGGTCGCCAAGCTGCTCTTTTCCATGAACATTCACCAGGTGGCCACGCCGGAGCTGACAGCCGAGGACGCCCGGTGCTACATCATCTTCCTCGGCGAGGGCAGTTCACTTTCCGCACACATCGGGCTGTACCTGCCGCGGTCGGACCGAAGGTTCTATTACGCCAGCTCGAACAATCCCTTTTCAGCGTCGGCACTGGCCGAGATTGAGGAAGACGCGCGGGCCTTTGTCGAGGACATGGGATTCGTGCTTGACGAGATCCCGCTTGCGACCATGCCCGCTGACGAGCGGGACCGCTGGATCGATGAACATGACATGTTCGCCAGGAAAAAGGCCGCAGCTCCCAAGGCCGCGCCTGCAGAGCCGAAGCCGGCCGCAGCGCCACGGCAGGCGCCGGCATCAGGAGCGGGCCAGCAGTGGCAGCCTCCGGCTGGGTCCGTCCAGCCGCCTGCGGCAGCGGAGGCCGAGCCCTGGCAGCCTCCCGCGCAGGCAGCAGCCCAGCGGCAGCAGCCGGCGCCCCCGGCGCGAAGCGGGCCGGCAGAGGCTGTTGTGAGCAGGGAGAAAGAGGCCCTGGCGCGGCTCCTTGCGTCATTCTGATGGCATGATAACGCAGCGTTCCCGCTGATCCGGTGCAGCGGGAAGCGGCGCTGTTCTGGTCCCCGGCGCAGCAGACGGTCTCGTCTTGGCGTGACAGGCCGGGGACGCTGCCGGATCAAAGACTCCAGGAGAGAGCGGGGAATGATGAAAACTACCTCAGTATGGGCAATAGTGATTCTCCTGCTGGCCGGGTGCGCCACG
>JBBIHD010000168.1:0-5627 GCA_037447195.1 Nitrospirota bacterium
GTCACCGGCATCAGCGCGCGCATCGCCTAGACCGTGGTGCAGATGGGCATTGACCTGAAGGGGATCAATACCAAGGGCACCCTGGCCGACGGCCTCCGGGACGCCTTTATAATGCTCGGCCAGAAAGTGGTTGCTAAGTAGCAACAAGGGAGGCGGATGATGAACGAAGTGACCATTCTGAAGATGGGAAATACCGTCATCGTGCCCATCCAGGTCGAGCTGCACGACCGGGCGGCCGTAAGGCTCCAGGAGGACATCCTCTCCGAGATCGAGGGGTACGGGTCCGACGGCCTGATCATTGATGTCTCGGCCGTCTCTATCGTGGACAGCTTTCTCGGCAGGCTTCTGGGCGAGACCGCCCGGATGGCGGGACTCATGGGCGCCGATACCGTGCTGGTGGGTATGAAGAAAGAGGTGGTCATGACCCTCATCCAGCTCGGCATGGTCATCTCCGACCTGCACACGGCCCTGAATGTGGAGGGCGGGCTCGAACTGCTCGCCCGGCTGAAGAGAATGGATGAAGGCCCGGACGAACCGGAAGACGCGGCGGTCGGACTGCAATTCAAAGGAGAGGAGAATGGCTGACGGAAAGATAGAGATGCTGGTCGCCTGCGATGAAGATGTCATCCTTGCGCGGCAGAAGATACGCTCCCTTGCCCAGGAGATCGGCTTCAGCATGCTCGACCAGACGCGGATCGTCACTGCCGCGTCCGAACTGGCCCGCAACATCGTTGTGCACGCGAAGGCGGGCACGGTGACGGCCGAGCGGCTCTCCCTGAAGACCGGCATCCGGGTGGTCTTTGCGGACAAGGGGCCGGGGATCCCCGACCTGGACAAGGCGATGCGCGATGGATACAGCAGCGTGAACTCCATGGGGCTCGGCTTGAAGGGCGCGAAGCGGCTGATGGATGAATTCACGATCGATACGGCCCCGGGCTCGGGCACGACCGTGACCGTCGTCAAATGGCTGCGGAGCGACTGACCGGCGGCCCGGCATGAATGCCATGAAAGAACGACGACAGGCCGTCCATGAGCGGTCGGATGTTCTTGCCGCCCGGCGGGCAGGCAGGGAAGCGGCCGCGGACCTCGGCTTCGGCGCTGCGGTCGCAACGGAGATCGAGACCGCCGTGGCAGAGCTCGCCACGAACCTGGTGAAGCATGCCCGGGGCGGAGGCGAATTGACCATTCTTCAGATGAACGACGCAGGAGGGACAGGAATCGAGATACGCTCCGTTGACAGGGGCCCCGGCATTGCCGACATTGAGCGGGCGCTGGCAGGAGGCCACTCCACGAGCGGCTCCCTGGGCATCGGGCTGTCGGGGGTAAAGAGGCTCATGGATGAGTTCGCCGTCGAAACAGGACCCGGCGCCGGCACGGTCATCACGGCGCGCAAGTGGCTGAGGCGCGGAGAGCGTTCTCTTCTCTCCTTTTCCGTGCTCGCAAGCCCCCTGCCGGGCGAGCCTGTTTCCGGCGACGGCTATTTCATCAGGCGGTTTCCCGAGTATGAGCTCCTTGCCGTCATTGACGGCCTCGGGCACGGACCAAAGGCCCATGCTGTCGCGCAGAAGTGCCTTGAGCTGCTCGACCGCCACTGCCGGGAGGAGCTCGGCGCGATCGTCGAGCGATGCCACGAGGGCCTGCGCCACACCCGGGGGGCGGCAATGGCGCTTGCCCGGGTCCTGCGCGGCACCCTGCTGCTCGAGCATATCTCGATCGGCAATGTGGAGACGCGCGTGTATAACAGCCCTTCGCCGGTGCGGCCCTACTGCTTCAACGGCACGCTCGGCATGGCCATGGAACAGAGCGCCCGGGTCTCTGCCTATCGGCTGGCGCGGGGAGCGGTCATCGTAATGTGCTCGGACGGCATTCAGTCGAGGTTCGATGTCCCGGCCCATCTGTCGGCTGAAGCGCCGCAGCGGATCACCGAGTTCATCTTTCAGAACTACGTACGGGGCACTGACGATGCCACGGTGCTGACGGGAAAGGTGGCGCCATGATAGACAAGGACAGGGTCAGAAGCGACTACGAGTCCATTCTTCGGGAGTTCCTCCGGAAGAGCGAGGAGAAGGCCTATTTCGACGTGGCGGAGCTCGGAAAGAAGCTAGTGCTTGCGAAGGCCGGGCCGGACGTGCTCATCGACATCCACGCTGAATCCCTGAAGCGCGTGATTGGGGAAGCCGACGCCATGACCATCAGCAGGATGGTGATTACCGCGAACGACCTGCTCCTGAACGGCATCATGGCCTACGCCATGACCTATTACGACTACCTTGACCAGCTCGCGGCCGAGCGGGAGCGGCTCGATGCAGCGAGAAAAGAGCTTGCCGCGGAGCGCGACAAGCTCGATGACATCGTAAGCGCCATCGACGCAGACCTGCTTCTGCTCGACCCCGGGATGAAAATACTCTGGGTGAACAGGAGATTAAAGGAGAGAAATCCGTATATCAGGGACAGCATCATCGGGCAGCCCTGCAATAAAGCCTATTGCAATATTGAGAGCGTGCCGGCTGACTGTCCTGCTGCGCTTGCTTTCAGGGACAAAAAGCCGGTCCGCCAGGAACATCCGATCAGCCACCCTGACGGGTCGTCGCGCTATTACTATTTTACCTGCTCCCCGATCTTTGGCGCAGACGGCGCGGTGACGCACGTGCTCGAACTGGTGCAGGACATCACGGAGAAACACGCCATGGAGCAGGCGCTCGTCGAGAAGAACGCCGAGCTTGAGCGCTTCAGCAAGCTCTTCGTGGACCGGGAATTCAGGATCAAGGAGCTCCGGGAGCGGGTGCAGAAGCTGGAAAAGGGAAAGTGAAAGAAGAAGGCAGAAGCCTGAATTCAGGATGCAGAATTCAGAATGCCGAATAGAAACGGCGGCCACGTGCAGACGCTATGGGCGGATTTCACCATAAATATCTTTTGATGCTGACATGCGCCGGAGTTCTTCTTGCCGGGGGAGTCGCGGCGGCGGACAAGAACCATCAGCGTGTGCCGCCTCTTCTGGAGAAGCATCCGTCCGTCAGGCCCTGCTTCGTTGACGCCATGCTCGATGGTCTGAATGCCGTTGCCGTGGGACAGGCCGATACCGTGATAACCTTCCTCGGCGTTAAAAGCGTCTTGCAGGCGAAAAACCGGCCCGAGCCGTCGGCCGTCCGAGACAAGGCGCTTGCTTCCATCGAGAACCGGGAGCCGCGGGAGAGCGGCCTGCGCCGGGTCGGACCGGAATACCAGCCCGGCATCGCGACGGCAACGGTGCTCAAGGTCCTGGCGGGGCTCCTCGCCCTCGTCGTGCTTGTGATTCTCGCGTTCTCGGTCTGGAACCGGGCTCTCAGGCGTGAGGTCGGCAGGAAGGCCCTTGAACTGCGGGAGAGCGAGGAGCGGTTCCGGCATTATTTCGAGCTGGCGAACATCGGCTTCGCCCTGACCTCTCCCGAGAAGGGCTGGCTCCGCGTGAACCGCCACCTCTGCGACATGCTCGGCTATGCCGAGGCGGAATTGTTCGGAAAGACCTGGGCCGAGATGACCCATCCCGACGACCTGGAGCCTGACGTGCGGCAGTTCAACCGGCTCCTTGCCGGCGAGATCGACTACTACGACATGGACAAGCGCTTCCTTCGCAAGGACGGCGGGCTGGTCTATACGCACCTGACCGTGTCGTGCAGCAGGGCTTCTGATCGGACCGTGCAATTCGTCATCGCCACGCTCGAGGACATCACGGATCGCAAGGAGGTCGAGGCTCTTCTGCAAGAAAGCAGCCGGAAGTACCGCGAGCTTGTGGAAAATGCCAACAGCATCATCCTTCGCTGGGGGCAAAACGGAGAGATTGCCTTTATGAATGAGTTCGGCCTGAAGTTCTTCGGCTACTCGGAAGCTGAGATCCTCGGCCGGCATGTGGTCGGCACGATCGTGCCTGAAACTGAACGCACCGGCAGGGACCTGCGGCCCCTGATGGAACGCATCCTCGCGGACCCGAAGAGCTTTGAGCAGAACGTCAATGAAAACATGCGTCGAAGCGGCGAGCGGGTCTGGATCTCCTGGACGAACAAGATCGTATACAACACGGAAGGCCGGGTGGGCGAGGTGTTGAGCATCGGCTCGGACATCACCGCGCGGAAAAATGCAGAGGCGGAGCTGGAGAAATACCGGGAACAGCTTGAAGAACTTGTGGCGGAGCGCACCAGAACGCTGGAGGCAAAGACCGAGGACCTTGAACGCTCGCAACAGGCCCTGCAGTTCCTGCTGGAGGACGTGAACGAGGCGAACGAAAAGCTGAAAGAGCTTGACCGGCTCAAGTCGCTCTTCATCGCCTCCATGAGCCACGAGCTGCGCACGCCGCTCAACTCCATCATCGGGTTCACCGGCATCCTGCTCCAGGGGCTCAGCGGCCCCCTGAGCGCGGAGCAGCAGAAACAGCTCGGCATGGTAAAGGGCAGCTCCGAGCACCTGCTCGCGCTCATCACCGACATCATCGATCTGAGCAAGATCGAGGCGGGCATGATCACTGTTTACAATGAGGAATTCGATTTGTCGGACCTTACCCGCGAGGTCGTGCGGTCCCTCGGGCCGGCCGCGGAGCGGAAGGGCGTGGATCTTTTGCACGAAGGACCGCGGCGTCTTCCGGTCGTGAGCGACCGACGCCGCGTCCGGCAGGTGCTTGTAAATCTGCTCGGAAACGCGGTCAAGTTCACGGAACGCGGCAGCGTCACGGTCTCCCTGGAGGAGCTGGAAGGGTCCGCGAGAGTCTCGGTGGCCGACACCGGGCCCGGCATGCGTCCGGAAGACCTGCCGAAGCTCTTCCAGCAGTTCAGCCAGATCACGACGGCTGATATTCCGAAGCACGAAGGAACGGGGCTCGGCCTGTACCTGTCGAAGAAACTGGTGGCCCTGCTGGGCGGGCAGATCAGGGCGGAGAGCGAGTACGGCAAAGGGAGTGTGTTCAGTTTTACGATCCCGGTGGGGGGAAACCAGAAGCCAGAATCCGGAATTCAGAAGTCAGAATAATATAGTCAGAAGCCGGAAGCGAACTTCAGAATCCAGAAGTCAGAATGAAGAAACCAGAATAACGAAGACGAAGCATAACGCAACCGAGGACAAGGAGGCGGAATGAAAAGAGCGCCGGCAAGGAATTTTCAAGATTTAGTCGTCTGGCAAAAGGCGCATCATTTTGTTTTGCTGACGTATAAATATACTTCGACATTCCCCAAGTCCGAGAACTATGGCTTGATCTCTCAATTTCGCAGGGCCGCTGTTTCCATTCCGGCGAACATCGCGGAAGGCTTCAAGAAAAGAGGAAAAAACGACAAGGGCAGGTTTCTCAATATCGCGCAGGGCTCGCTTGAAGAGTGCCGCTATTACCTCATCCTTGCCCAGGACCTCGGCTATGGAGACTCGTCGGCCTTAATGCAGAACCTGGAGGAGGCCAGCAGGCTGCTCGAAGGCTACGCCTCGACCATCCAGGCCTCAGCCTGATTTGCTTTGCGTCCTTTGCCTTCTGAATTCTGTATTCTGGATTCTGGATTCTATTTTCCGTATCCTGTTTTCTGTATTCTGACTTCTGAATTCTTTTTTGAGGTTTCCCATGAAAAAGATTCTTGTGGTGGAAGACAACGAAAAGAACATGTACCTCATCTGCT
>JBBIHD010000169.1:0-5602 GCA_037447195.1 Nitrospirota bacterium
GGGAGATCAGTTCGACGCGGTGATGAACTACGGCATCGCGCGGGCCGCGCTGGGGCTCTTCGGCCGCGAGACGTTCGACCGCGAGTATCGGCCCGGCGGGTTCAAGCTGGCGCCGTTGGGCGAGCGCGCGTTCGCTAACGAGATCGAGCGCCTGATGGGGCTGTATCCCTGGCCGATCACGCAGGTGCAGTTCAACTTGCTGGACAGCCACGACACCGCGCGTTTCGTCCATCAGGCCGGATTGCTCGTGGTGCAAGAAAGGGGTTTCGGCCTGCGCAGGAGGATCCTGGTCGGCACTTACTGTGTGAGCGTTGCTCCGCCGACTGCCAGGGGGAGGCAGCATGGCGGGGCTCCTCTTTTGTCGAGCATGTTGATCAGATAGTCGCAGAATTTTATTGGTGAAACTCATTCCGATTTATGGTATATTAAATTGTTTTATCGGGCTCTTCCGTTCGGGAAGGCCGAAGTTCACAATAGCGGTCCGTGAGATAGAGTAAGGGCCACGCAACACTTAGGAGGCGCGTTGAAATCAGCAGCTTTGAAACCGCTTGTTATCAAAGGGAAAAAAATTTCCGTGCCGATCATACAGGGAGGCATGGGTGTAGGGGTCTCCCTCTATCCGCTTGCCGCAGCAGTGGCGCACGAAGGCGGCGTAGGTGTCGTATCGAGCGCCGTTCTGGACCGGCTTGTATCAAAGCGGAACGGGAAAAAGGTCAATTCCTACGAGGCCGCTTATGAAGAGGTCTCGCTTTCCAAGCAGGCCGGAGCAGGCGCAGGCGGAGGCGTCGGCATCAACATCATGATGGCCCTGATGCGCGATTACGAAGCATCGGTCAGGGGTGCTCTTGACGCGGGAGTTGATTTCATCATCTCCGGCGCCGGCCTTCCGCTCGGGCTTCCCGCGATCCAGCCTCCCAAGGACACGGCGCTCATTCCCATCGTTTCCTCGGCGCGGGCACTGGAGATCATCTGCAAAAAGTGGGAGAAGCTCGGGTACCGGCCCGATGCGGTGGTGCTCGAAGGGCCCCTTGCCGGCGGCCATCTGGGATTCAAGTTCGATGAGATCGAGAGCGAGTCGAACAGGCTCGAGAACCTTCTTCCGCCGGTCAAGGACATGGCGAAAAAATACGGCGATTTTCCTGTGATCGTGGCGGGCGGGGTGTATCTCCACGACGACATAGTTCGTTTCATGCAGATGGGCGCAGACGGCGTCCAGATGGGAACGCGCTTTCTGGCAACAGAGGAGAGCAGCGCCTCCGATGAGTATAAGCAGGCCGTGGTCCGCGCCAGGGAAGAGGACATCCTGGTGGCCTATCAGCCGGGCTCTCCCTGCGGGCTTCCTTTCCGGATCATCAGGCAGTCCCCCATGTTCCAGTCTACGCTCAAGCGCATGCGGGCTCCCAAGTGCGACAAGGGTGCGGTGCTGTTGAAGGACAAGGAAGGCAAATTCACCATCTGCCCGGCCAAAGAGGACAACGATAAATTCTTCTGTATCTGCAACGGACTGCTGAGCTCCGGCGGGTACAATCCCGACGAAGAAGAGCCTCTGTATACCGTCGGCACCAATGCCGCACGGGTCGATCGCATCCTCCCCGTCAAGGCCCTGATGGCGGAGCTGACCGGCAAACCGTAAAGCAGTTCTCAGCCGTGTCCTGCCGGCTTGCCCCGGCGCTGAACCATCTGCGGCCATCAGCGGCAGCTGTCCCGGGGTCTTCTCGTTCTTCCGCGCAACCCCTCCGGTTTTTGCGATTGACACTTCTTTCCCCCATCTGGTATAGTGGCCAAACCCTCATTTTGCAAGGAGTTTTATGTTCCGCCCCACGCTGGAAGAGTTCCGGGAAAAAGCGAAGCAGGGCAACCTGATCCCCGTCCATCGGGAGATCCTTGCCGACATGGAGACTCCGGTCTCGGCCTTCCGCAAGATCGATGACGGCCGGAACGCCTTTCTGCTCGAAAGCATGGAGGGCGGCGAGAAATGGGCGCGCTATTCCTTCCTCGGCAGCGGTCCTTCGATCGTGATCCGGAGCTTCGGCAGGAAGGCCGAGGTAATACGGAACGGCAGGGCCGAGTCCGTCCCGTTCACCAACGATCCTTTGGAGGTGGTCCGGCAGGTCCTGTCCGAATACCGGCCTGTCCCTGATCCTGCGCTGCCGCGCTTCAATGGCGGCGCTGTGGGGTTCCTTGGCTATGACGTGGTCCGGTTCTTTGAGGCGCTGCCTGACAAGCCGAAGGAGCAGCTCGATATTCCCGACGTCTTCTTCATGGTCACCGACACCATCGTCATCTTCGACAATATCCGGCACATGATCAAGGTGGTATCCAACGCCCATGTCAACGGCGGTTCTCTCGAATCGGCCTATGAAGAAGCAAAGGCAAAGATCGACGAGATCGTGAAGAAGCTCAAAAAAGGGGTCAGCGGTGAGGGGGCAGGGGTCAGGGAAGGGAAGCCAAAAAGCAATAAACAAACTTCCCTTGTCTCCAACTTCACCCAGCCCCAGTACGAGCAGGCTGTGCTGAAGGCAAAGGAATATATCAAGGCCGGCGACATCTTCCAGGTCGTTCCTTCCCAGCGATTCAAGGCGCCGATCACTGCCGATCCTTTCGAGATATACCGGTCCCTGCGGCTCATCAATCCTTCGCCTTATATGTATTTCCTGCGCTGCGGAGACACGGTCGTGGCCGGGGCGTCGCCTGAGGTGATGGTGCGCCTCGAGGGCGGGAAGATCGACCTGCGTCCCATAGCAGGCACGCGCCGGCGCGGCGCCTCGGAGGACGAAGACCGCGCCCTGGCTGCGGAGCTGCTGGCCGACCCCAAGGAGCGGGCCGAGCACATCATGCTCGTGGACCTGGGCCGAAACGATGTGGGCCGGGTCAGTCTGCCCGGCAGCGTGAACGTGAGCGAGCTCATGGTCATCGAGCGGTATTCCCACGTGATGCACATCGTCTCGAACGTGCGCGGCGACCTGTCGGACGGAAAGGACGCCTACGACGTGGTCCGGGCCTGTTTTCCCGCAGGCACGGTCACCGGGGCGCCCAAGGTCCGGGCCATGGAGATCATCGATGAACTGGAGCCCACGCGGCGCGGACCCTATGCCGGGGCGGTGGGCTATTTCGGGTTCTCGGGGTCCATGGACACCTGCATCACGATCCGCACCCTCGTCATCAGGGACGGCACGGCCTATATCCAGGCGGGCGGCGGCGTGGTGGCTGACAGCGACCCGGCGGCGGAATACCAGGAAACAGTGAACAAGGCGAAGGCCATGATGCGCGCCGTGGAAATGGCGGAGCAGGGGTTGGATTAGAGCAGTTCGGAGTGCGGAGTGTCGAGTTCGGAGTAAATAAACATCAATAAGGACTTATTGAACCGCAAAGACGCGAAGGACGCGAAGAAGGATAAAGTAGGTTTCGGTTTTGATTTCCTCGCGCTCTTCGCGCCCTCGCGGTGAGGTAGTGAGGTTTTAATTATGCTTCTCATGATCGACAATTACGATTCATTCACCTATAACCTGGTCCAGTACTTCGGGGAGCTGGGCCAGGAGATGAAGGTCTTTCGGAACAACAAGATCACGACCGCCGAGATAGAGGCCCTGAGGCCTGAGCGCATCGTCGTATCGCCCGGTCCCTGCACGCCGAAGGAGGCGGGCATCTCGATCGAGGTGATCAAACATTTCGCCGGGAAAGTGCCGGTCCTGGGCGTCTGCCTGGGGCACCAGTCCATCGGCGAGGCCTTTGGCGGCGACGTGATCCGCGCGCCCTATCTGATGCACGGCAAGACCTCCATGATCCATCACGACAACCGGACGGTCTTCGCCGGCCTGCCGAATCCCTTCGAGGCCACGCGGTACCATTCGCTCATCATCAAGCGTGAGACCCTGCCGGACGTGCTCGAGATCTCGGCATGGACCGAGGACGGCATGATCATGGGCGTCCGCCACAAGCAGTTCAAGGTCGAAGGCGTGCAGTTCCATCCCGAATCGATCCTTACCGGCGCAGGCAAGGACCTGCTGAGGAATTTTCTGAAGCTGTGATTGTGGAACCATTGATGAAAACAGTTTAATTATAGGGATAAGCTATGAATTCCAGCCATTTTCCAAAAGACATATACCAAAAATATGAAATTCATGAATGGAAACATGCGACTGCAATATTAAAGCATGACTTCGCGAGCGAGTGGGAAGATATTATCGCAATGTTGCGTGCTTTTAAGCTTAAGCAGTCCTGGATTTCTGAAGGTGGAGGCAGCAAAACAGAACTTGCGAAATGGGTTGATGGATTTTTGGGAAAGCGAGGCTGGAAGGAAAAGCAATTTTCTACCGCTGTCATAGTTGATGATGCAAAGTTTGAGTCGCCTACTCATAAAGTTGATTGTTATAAAAATAGAGTTGCTCTCGAACTGGAGTGGAACAATAAAGATCCTTTTTATGATCGTGATTTAAACAACTTTCGGTTACTCTTCGATTTGCGCGCAATTAGCGTTGGTCTGATAATGACTCGGTGCGATGAACTTCAGGACATATTTAACGCGCTTGGACGCGGCAAATCCTATGGGAATTCAACAACGCATATGTCTAAACTTCTGCCTCGGATTGAGGGCGGTAGCGGAGCTGGTTGTCCGATTATTGTAATCGGTATAACTAGGCAGCTTTATGCGGAGGGTGAGTGAATGGATATTAACCAATCGTTTCTTCAGTGTATCGGAAACAAGAAGTTTCGAACCATCCTTGCCGACCCTCCGTGGCAGTTCAATAATCGCACGGGCAAGATGGCTCCCGAGCATAAAAGACTCAGCCGTTATCAAACCCTTTCCTTGCGAGAGATTTGCGAAATTCCTGTCCAAGTCGCTGTTGATGAGCCTGCGCATTTATATCTGTGGGTTCCGAATGCATTGCTTAATGAAGGTTTAGAGGTTATGCGGTCATGGGGTTTCACTTACAAGACGAACATTATTTGGCACAAGGTGAGAAAGGATGGAGGCCCTGACGGCCGCGGGGTAGGTTTTTATTTTAGAAATACCACAGAGATCGTCCTTTTTGGGATTCGTGGCGCCCAGCGAACACTCAAGCCAGGCCGGACGCAAGTAAATATCATACGGTCGCAGAAACAAGAGCATAGTCGAAAGCCTGAAGAGCTTTACAAAATAATCGAAGAATGTAGTCCGGGTCCTTATTTTGAACTATTTGCTCGTGGCAAAAGAAATGGCTGGCATGTTTGGGGAAATCAAGCGGAGAACTACGAGATAACTTGGGGTACGTATAAAAATAACAGCAATGGGAAGGTTGTTCCTTTTCGGAAAAAAGAATCGAGCAATGAGTCAGATCAGCATAAGTTGGAGTTACGAGAAAGGCGAGCAGCGTATGGGAGACGATCGGATCGCAGAAAGTAATTATTCAGATACCTCGCATAAATTGAGGAGCGTATGATCAAAGAAGCCATCGCAAAGGTCATAACAGGCACAGGCCTGTCAGAACAGGAAGCCGAAGCAGTGATGCGGGAGATCATGCAGGGCGAGGCCACGGACGCTCAGATCGCCTGCTACATCACATCGCTGCGGCTCAAGGGCGAGACGGTGGAGGAGATCACCGGCTCCGCGCGGGTCATGCGG
>JBBIHD010000170.1:0-5569 GCA_037447195.1 Nitrospirota bacterium
GCGGCTACTGCATCATGGGCTGCCCCTACGGCGTGCGGTTCTTTCACCCCGTTCACCACACCGCGGAGAAATGCAATTACTGTTATCACCGCATCACCAAGGGCATGAAGACGGCCTGCGTGGACGCCTGCCCCTTCGGCGCGCGCCTGATCGGGAACATCAAGGACCCCAATGATCCCGTGACGAAGATCATCAGGACCCAGCGCGTCGCCGTGCTGAAGAGCGAATACGGGACGAAGCCCCAGGCCTTCTATATCGGACTGGACGAGGAGGTGCGATAATGCCTGTGCATGGAGAGCTGTGGACCATCAAGGACCTCTTCGTCCTGCCCAACGAATACATCTACTGGAGCATCCAGATCGTGATGTATCCCTTCATGACCGGCCTCGTGGCAGGGGCATTCGTGCTGTCGTCGCTCTATCACGTCTTCGGCATCGAGAAGCTCAAGGACATGGCGCGTTTCGCCCTGGTGTTCTCCTTCGCGCTCCTGTTCGCGGCGCCCATGCCGATCGTGCTGCACCTGCAGTTTCCCTTCCGGGGCATCAATGTATTCATGACGCCGCACTTCACTTCGGCCATCGCGGCCTTCGGCATTGTCTTCTTCACCTACGGGGCCATCGTCGCTTCGGAGCTCTGGTTCCTCTACCGGAAGCATTTCGTTGAGGTCGCTCTCCGGCTGCGCGAGAAGCAGGACAAGACGATGATGGAGTGGTTCTCCTACCTCCTCTTCTGTTCTTTGACCCTGGGCGTGTACGACGTGAGCGAAGAGGCGCTCCACCGCGACGAGAAGGCCATCAAGTTCCTGGCGGCCCTCGGCATACCCGTTGCCTGCTTTCTGCACGGATACGCGGGCTTCATATTCGGTTCCGTGAAGGCGAACGCGCTCTGGATGACCCCGCTCATGCCGGTCATCTTCATCATGTCCGCTGTCGTCTCAGGCATCGCGCTCTGCATGTTCACCTATATCGTGACCATGGAGGTCCGCAAGTTCCTGGCCAGGCGGAAGCGGACCACCTACGGCGTCTACCAGACATCGGACCAGATCCGGAGCGTCGAGATAAACGTGATACAGATGACGGCCAGGTACCTGCTGTACTTCATGGTATTCGCCATCAGCCTCGAGGTGTTGGACCTCATCTTCCGCGGCTATACGGCCGTCAAATCCTGGGATGTGCTGCGCAGCGTCATTTACGGCAAGGACTTCGTGAATATTTTTTACCTGCAGTACGCCATAGGGAACCTGGTCCCGCTCATGCTGTTCCTGATGCCGGGCCTGACCCTGCGCAGGACATTGCTCGGCGTGCTGCTCGTGCTCTTCGGCGTGTTCATGATGCGGTGGAACGTAGTGATCGGCGGACAGGCCTTCTCGCTCACCTTCGCCGGGTATATGCACTATCATCTGCCCATCGTGCCGACCTCCCTGGAGACCTTCCGGGAGGGGCTCTTCGGCGCGCTGAGTGTTTTTGTCATGCCCTTTGTGCTGTTCTATTTCATCAGCAGGATATTCCCCGTCTTCGAGCACCGCGAGTCCCACTGACGGCTCTATTCCTGCTCGCAGTCCCCGCTTTCACCGTTGTCCAGCGCAAACTGGGGCCTGGAAACTGACGGGAGACTGACAGGAAAATGTTGTCCGCGGTATTGACATGCAGGCCTCTCCTGTGCTATAAAAGCAGGTCTTCATAAAATTCTGTTTTAGAATATTTGGAAGACTTTCAGGGGGGAACATGAAATTCATTCGCACGTTGTGGGAGCAGGGCCGTGGTGCGTTCAGCGCGGTCCTGGAAAAGCTCCGCGGGCCGCTTTCGCTCAAGGCGAAGCTGCTCATCCTGACGCTGTTGACGGTGATCGTTGCGGGCGGCAGCACCGTCGCCTATCTGTTCTACGACTTTACCCAGAACAATCCGAAGTTCTGCGTCAGCTGCCATATCATGCAGCCGGCCTACGACACCTGGGCGAAGAGCGAGCACAAGGCGTTGAACTGCCACGATTGCCACCACCTGTCGATCCCGGAGCAAAACCAGCTGCTGATCAGCTTTGTTCTGCATCGGCCGAACAGCGTGCCGGACCGGCACGGGAAAGTGATCGCCGGCCTGTCGAAATTCTGCAACGATTGCCATACGGAAGGGAAGGGGAAAAGGATCAACACATCCCTTTTCCACGCGAAGCACGTGTACATGGAGCAGCTTGAATGCACCATGTGCCACGGCGAGGTGAAGCCCGACAAGTCGGGATTGCATTCGTTCCTCCCGACGGAAAAGTTCTGTCTCAAGTGCCACAGCGGCAAGGAAGTGCACGGCGAAGGCATGGGCGGGCTGGCCTGCCTCAATTGCCATACGGACCGTACCAAGGACCTGAAGCCGGGCAGGAGAAAATGCCTCTACTGCCACAGCACGGACCAGGGCGTTCGCGAGGTGCTTGAAGAGGGCGGGACCATTGATGTGCGGCATTTTACGCCCGATCCGTCGGTGGTCAAGCGGGCATCGAAAATTACCTACTCCGAGAAGGCGCCCATGCAGTTCTACTGCTACGAGTGCCATCAGGCGCATACCCCCGGCAAGGCCCGGCCGACAACAACGGACTGCCTGAAATGCCATAGCAAGATCCGGTCCGTCGGAAAGCACAAGGTGCACCTGAACATGGACATGAAATGCCAGGACTGCCACAAGCCGCATATCTGGACGGTGACGGAAGCATCGGCCAGGAAAGACTGCGTGGCGTGCCACGAGTATAAGAGCCCGAAGGAGTTCCTGTAAACGGCGATTGACGGGGCTGCATGCCCTCGCCCGATGACAATGGCGTTCGGGAGGGTTTTTTTTAGGCAGGAAGGTAGAACTCCATCAACGAAAGGAGGTGAATCCTGAATGAAAAAACTTTTCGTTATCGCGTTGGTTGTTGCAGTAACGGTGGTGCTGGCAGCGTCAGCGTTCGCGGTAGGCCCGGGCAAGACCGTTGAATGGGACGGCAAGGGCGCGGGCAAGGTCGTGTTCAGCGGTGATTCGCACAAGAAGGCCGGCGCCTGCACTGTCTGCCACCCGAAAGTGTTCGCCATGAAGAAAGGCGCGGCTATCACGAAAGCGGATCATGTCGCCGGCAAGTTCTGCGGATCGTGCCACGACGGCAAGGCGGCTTTCGACCAGAGCGATGCCAACTGCGCCAAGTGCCACAAGAAGTAAATCTGTCATTATTGTGAAGTGAAAAACCCTCACGGTTCGCTCCGTGAGGGTTTTTTTTATTGGCGGGAGAGCATGAGAATCGAACTCACCTTCCCCAGCGCAGGCTGAGGAACAACGGATTTGAAGTCCGGGACGGGCACCAGCTCCGTAAGCTCTCCCGTTCTGGAACGGGTGGGAAACGTTTGCCGACAGCAGTTCTATGTGGACGCTGCATGCAAATTATACTTGAGACGCCGTCACTGTGCAACCGTTTTTTCCCGTCGTCAGCAGGTCCAGGGACAGTCCCCTTCTCCCAGGGGGACTGTCCCTCTGCCCTCACAGCTCTTTTCCGCTCAACAGCCGCGAGGCCGCATCCAGCTGCTCGTGCGCTCCGAGCAGAACGAGTATGTCTTCGGCCTCCAGCTTGAGCTCCGGGCCGGGATTCGTAATGGCCTTTCCGTTGCGCGCCACGGCGATGATGGTGGCACCTGTAGCATTCCGCACATCAAGCTCCCGCAGGCTTTTGTTGGCCGAAGGGGAGCCTTCCTGGACCTGAAAGTTGGCGACAGTTGCGCCGCCGAAGAGCGCGGCAATGCGTCCGATATTCTCCTGTTCCAGCGACATGCCGCGCAGCATTTTATACCCCTCGAACCGGATCAGGCTGATCTGGTTCGCGATGACGTTCGCGGGGATGTGATACTGATGCAGGACGCGTGAGAATATCTCGACGGAGGTCTCGAACTCCTCGGGGATCACCTGGTCGGCGCCGAGGTTGTAGAGGCCCTCGACCTCCAGTGAGTAGCGAGTGCGCACCAGGATGAAGATCGTGCTGTTCAGCTGCCGGGCCAGCCGAACGGAGATGCGCGTGGCCGCGTAGTCGGAAATGGCGAAGACGATGGCCTTGGCGCAGTCGATGCCGGCCCGCAGAAGCACGTCAGGCCTGGTGATGTCGCCGTAGATGATCGGTTCGCCGTCGTTCCGAGCTGTCCTGATGGTATCGGCATTCACTTCAAGGATCACATAGGGGATGTGCGTGGCCTTGAGCGTCCGGGCAAGATTGCGGCCGTTGATGCCGTAGCCCGCAATGATGGTGTGCCCGGTCAGCGAGCAGGTTTCGCCCTGCGGCTTCACCGGCTGAACGCCGACGGGCAGTCGATTGACAAACCAGGGGCTGAACTGGATGATAAAAGGCGTTATCACCATGCTCATGATGGAAGCGGTAATGAAGGTCTGGAACAGGTCGCCGCTGATCAGGCCCCGGGCCTGTCCCTGCTGCGCCAGCAGGAAGGCGAATTCGCCGATCTGGGCCAGACCCAGTCCGGCAAGCAGGGCGCTGCGGACCGGATAGCGGAGGGCCGCCGCGGTGACGATCACGACGACGGCCTTGACGAAGACGAGCAGGGCCGTCAGGGCCAGAAGCCAGATCCAGTGGGCAACGAAATACTCGATCACCAGCAGCATGCCGATGGAGATGAAGAAAATGCTCGAAAAATAGTCGCGGAAAGGGATGATGTCAGCGACGACATGATGGCTGTACTCCGATTCCGATATGATCAGCCCCGCCAGAAAGGCGCCCAGGGCGAGGGAAAGGCCGAGCCGGTAGGTGACCCAGGCGGTGCCGAGGCAGATCAGCACGATCAGCAGGAAGAACATCTCCCGGTTCTTGAGCCGGATCACCTGGTGCAGCAGCGCGGGGACCGCTTTTCGTGCAATAAAGAAAACGGCCACGACGCCGGCTGCCGAGGTCCCGAGCGTTGTCAGCACCGATGCAGCCGTGACCGTTCCGGCGGCGCTTGCCTGGCCCAGCACGGGCAGCAGCAGCATCATGGGCACCACGGCAATGTCCTGGAACAGGAGAATGCCCGTGGCAAGCCTGCCGTGGGCCGAGTCGATCTCAACGCGATCAGCATACATTTTGAGTACGATGGCCGTGCTGCTGAGAGAGGCGAGAAAGCCGAAGAACACTGCCTGCGGCACGGGAAAGCCGAGTACAACGGCGATCCCCGTCACGACAGCGATGGTGATGAGGACCTGGGTGGCGCCGCCGACCAGGAATTGCCTGCCAGAGCGGATAATGTCGGTCAGCGAGAACTCGATGCCCACGGTGAACAGCAGCAGGACCACGCCTATCTCGGCGAGGCGTTCCACTACGCTCAGTTCGGTTATGATCGCCGCTCCGTGGGGGCCGATCACCACGCCGGTGATCAGGAAGCCCACAATGGCCGGCAGCTTCATCTTATGGAACAGGAATGTGATGGGGAGCGATACGGCCAGCAGGATGATGAGCTCTCGTAATATGGTGATCTCGTGTTCAGGCATAGGGTCCTCGTGCTGCTTCGTTTGGAAAAGGGCGCGGAAAAGTTATTACTCAGGTCAGCCGCTCGCTCTGTCGCTTAGCGTGCCATAAAACGCCGAAA
>JBBIHD010000171.1:0-5551 GCA_037447195.1 Nitrospirota bacterium
GCTCGGCATCGCCCTCTTCCCCTGGGTGGCGAATGCAATTTCCATGAAGCAGTGATAGGCCTGAAAGAGCATTTGGACACGGATCAACGCGGATTGACCCGGATAGATCAAGATACAACGAGCCTTGTATCCGGTAAAGGGGAGGCCGGCACATTCACCAGCATCAGCTCTTAAACAACAAGCAAAAAGAGGCGGGGGAATCCCCCGCCTCTCATTCAGCGTTTCGATTTGTTTTACTCCCTGAATCCTGCTCCTTATTCCCTTGCTTCTTACCGCTGACACCTGACCGCTGATCACTGACTTCTTCCGCTCTACTTCTTCTCCTCTTCCTTCACCATGGCCAGCGTCTTTGCCGCATCAGGGACCAGGGCGCTGTCGGGATAGAGCTTCATGAACTCTTCGAGCTCCCGCCTGGCCGAGGCCTTGTCGCCTTCCAGGGCTAGATCCACGCCTTTTTTGAACCTGTTGAGCTCATCTTCGGACACGGGCTCATCTCCCTGCTTTCCCTTCCAGTAGAGCTTTGCCTGGGACTCCTCTTTTGAGCCGCGCACGCCCGCAACGCCGGTGGTCACCTGGAGCTGCTTCTTCGGCACGATCTGCTCGATCTTCTTCTGCATGTCCCTGAGCCAGGCGGCAAGGCCGGACTCTTTCTGCTCCTTCGCTTCGTCGGCTATGGCGAAGGACGCGCCCAGCAGGACCAGCACGGTGAGTGATAGTATCTTTTTATACATTGTTCCTCCTTATGCCCAAGGCTCTTTGAACCTCAAAGAAAGACATTTGGACGCGGATCAAATCTGATCAAGGCTGATACTAAGCAGATCAGATTATAGTTTGTATTCTTCACTGCCGTCCCCCTTTGAAAAAGGGGGATTGAGGGGGATTTTCAGGTATTTTCAAATCCCCCCTGTGCCCCCCTTTGCTAAAGGGGGGGAACTATTTAATGCTCTGCATAGTAACAACCTGTTAGATGCTCATGAGGGACTCACCTCCGGTCTGAACGTGGGTTCCCCGTGAAGCCCTGCTTTTATCCGCGTTCATCCGCGAAAATCCGCGTCCAATTACCGTTTCAAGATGAATCATTCCCGCTTCTCGCCTTCCATTCCGAACTCCGAACTCCGAACTACCTCCCCACCCCTGCCGCAACATCGGGATACCGCCTCAGCACCCGGGGATCAATGGCCGCGGCGGCCTGGAACTGCTTCTTTGCCTCATCGGTCCTGCCCAGCCGCAGCAGCACGCGCGACAGGTTCACCATGATGCCCGTGTCGCCGGGGGTCTGGGCCAGGGCGGCCTCGTAGGCGGTCCTTGCATCATCCATGCGGTCCTGCAGGAAGTGGATGTTCCCGATATTGTTCAGCACGGTGGCGTTGCCTGTCTCGACGGCAAGGGCCTTCTGGAACTGCTCAAGGGCCTCGGCAAGCAGCCCGTTCTCGCCGTAGAGAATGCCCAGGCTGATCAGCGCGGCCGTATCGTTCGGCTTCTTTTTGAGCCCTTCGAGATACTCTTCCGACAGGTTCGCGAGCCGCTTCCGCGCCAGGGCCTCGATCTCGCCCTTGAACCGGGCCTCGATCTCGTCCTTCGTCACCTTGACGGCCGATGCATCGGATTTTGCGAGCGTGGCGGGCTTGAAGGTCTCCCAGGCCTTCCGGACCTCGACGATCTCAACGGCCTTCTTTGCCGCCCAGTCGCGGTACTGCTCGGCGCCTTTCTGCCAAGCCCGGGTAAAGGACGAGCCCACGAGGGTCATCTCCACGGGGACCCAGACCGTGCCCTGGTGCAGCACGATCATGTCGTCGGGGAAGCCGAGCGTCTTCCGGTCCTGCTCGGGCACGCCCGTGTTGAACAGGATGAACACATGGCCCGGCACGTCCACCAGCGCCGTGCTGATGCCGATGTTCTCCAGCGCAGCGGCAAAGAGTATCGACAGGTCGTCGCAGTCGCCGCTCTTTCGCGCGAAGGTGTCGCGCGGGTACTGGAGGTAGTCCACGCGCGCCGTGGTCTCCGAGAACTCCTGGTAGGGGCTCGTGGGGTCCACGATGTACGACAGGCCGTAGACGCCCAGGGCAGCGTAGACCGCCCGCGCATAGACGATGGTGGAATGCAGGTTGGCATGGAGGTCCACGTAGGGCTGGACCACGAGCCTGCTGAAGTCGGCCACGGCGGGATCGCGGGGCGTCACGAACCCGCCGATCTTCTCTTTCCGGTCCCAGGTCATGGCGTGGCGCTCGTACAGCGTCACGGGAAAGCTTCGCGCGATGGTGCGGGGCTTGCCCTCGATGTGGTAGGTGAGCGACAGCTCGCTCTGGAGCGAGGTGTTCTCGGTCACGTCGAGGATCTTGTTGCTGAACACGGGCCTGAGGTCCAGCGTCATCTCCTGCAGGGGGGCCAGCTCCTCGATCTCGATCTCCGTGGGAAAGTCCATGAACTCCTTGATCGAGAACCGGAGCGCCACCTTGGGATAGGCGACCTCCGTATTGTTCCTGATCACCACCCTGCCGAGGGGATGCATCTCGTAGTATTTATAGGCCGAGGCAAAGACCTCCGCCAGCTCCACCTTCGCGATCTCGAGGGGCGGCAGGCTGAGCGACGCCCGCGGCGTGGCCGCAAAGGCCACTTCGCTCGGCTGGCCCTCGTCCCCTTCCTTGCCCACCACCGTGATCTGGTAGTAATAGAGGGCCTCGTCGGCCAGGGGGCTGTCCACGTACACGACCTTGTCGGACTTGGCAAGGAACTCGAAGCCGTCCTCGATCTTGCGCGCCCGGTAGATGCGGTAGTGGTCCACGAAGGGCTCGGCATTCGGCAGCCAGGCCAGGGTGATCGACTTCTCGGCGGCGTCGGCCCGCACCTTGCGCGGCGGCGAGGGAACGAGGCGCGGCGTTACCGCGGATACCGTGGCGGCCGCGGCGCTTTCATTGCCCATGAAGGCCCTGCCTGTGACGCGGTAATGGAAGGCCTGATTGCTCGGAAGGTTCTTGTCGATATAGAAGGGCTCGGCAGTGGTCCCGATGGCCGCGTAGGGCCCTGCGGGCTCGGACGCTCGGTAGACCGTGTACTTCTCAAGATAGGTTTCGGCATTGGGCGCCCAGGAGACCTGTATCTCGCTCACCTTTGCCTGGGCCGTGACGGACTGGGGGGTAGACACCGTCTGCCTGAGCGTAAAGACCTGCACGCGGTTGTTTCCCCGGTCTCCCACGTAGAGCCGCACGCCATCCATGGCCAGCCCCTGGGGAGAGCGGAACTCGCCGGGCCCCTTGCCTTCGTTCCCGAACTTTCGCAGGAACCTGCCGGAGCCGTCGAAGACCTGGACGCGGCCGTTGCCGGCATCGAGCACGTAGACCTCGTTGTCCGGCGTGGCCAGCACGTTCTCGGGCCTGCGGAACTCGCCGTCGCCGGCGCCCGCTTTTCCCGCTTCCCAGAGCAGCGTTCCGTTCTGGTCGAACTTCAGCAGGCGGTCATTGCCGCGGTCGATGATGTACAGATGTCCGGCGCTGTCGGCGGAGACATCCACGGGCTCCTGCAGCTGCCCCCGGTCCCTGCCGGACTTTCCAAAGGCGCCGAGGAACAGGCCCTTGGGGCTGAAGACCTGGACGCGGCTGTTGCCCGTGTCGGCCACGGCGATGTTGCCCTTCGGCGTCACGGCAATGCCGGAAGGCGACCGGAACTCGCCTTCGCCGGAGCCCGTTTTCCCGATCACGTGCAGCAGGTTCCCTTCGATGCTGAACTTCTGCAGCCGGTCATTCCCCGTGTCAGCGATCCAGAAGTTGCCGCTCTCATCCACGGTGATCCCCCGGGCGCTCCGGAACTGGCCCGGCCCCGAGCCCTGGCCGCCGAGCCTGCGGCCCCCCAGCACTTCCATGGCCGCCAGGGAATCTCCGGACAAACCCCAGAGCCGCTTGCGGAACACGAGGCCTGACGCCTCGCCCGCAACGTCGCCCTCGCGCGACAGGGAGGGCAGCGGAGACGCGGCAGGCAGCGGGGACCCGTCGCCCTGTTCGCAGGCAAATATCTGGAGCGTGCCTTTCTTTTCATCGAGCACGAAGACGCGGCCTGCGCTGTCCAGCGCCAGGCCCGAGGCCTTCCGGAACTGGCCCGGCCCGTCGCCCTCGGACCCGGTGTGGCCCACCAGTTTGCCCGAGGGATTGAACTTCTTCATCTTATAATTGCCGCTGTCGGCCACATAGATAAACCCGCGGCTGTCAACGGCCAGCCCCAGGGGCCCGTCGAACCCGTCGGCGCCCCTGCCCTTTGCGCCAAATGCGAGCAGGTGCTCTCCCGCGGGGCTGAAGACCCGCACGTTGTTCCGGTCTTCGTCGAGCACATGGATCCTGTTCTGCAGGTCCACGGCAATGGCAACGGGCCGCTCCATCTCGTCCTTCTTCTTTTTCCAGACGATCTGGGAGAGATAGATGCCGTCAGCGGTCAGGACCTGGACGCGGCTGTTGCCCCGGTCCGCCACATAGAGGATGCCGTCCCTGGCAGCGATCCCCGCGGGGCTGCTGAACTGCCGGGGCCCGGAGCCCTTGCTTCCGAAGGCCCGCAGGAACCTGCCGTCCCTGTCAAAGACTTGGACGCGGTGATTGCCCGTATCAGAGACGAACACCATCCCCTGCCCGTCCACGGCGATGCCCGCGGGATTTTTGAACTTTCCCTGTCCATCGCCCTTCTCGCCCCAGGAGGCGATCTTCTTTCCCTCGTGGTCCATAACCAGCACGCGATGGGCGCCTGCATCGGCCACGTAGACCCGATCACCGAGGACCGCAATGCCCCGCGCCTCGTCAAAGAGGCGCTGTTTTTTCGCCACATCGCCCTGCTCCTGAACGAATTCGACCTGCTGGTAGGACAGGGCCGCGGCAGGACAGAAAAGAAGAGGAATGACAACGGCAAGAGAGAATAATGAAGAAGTGCGGTGTGTGCTTCCCTTGATCATCAGCAGGACCTCCGGTGGCGCCATCTCGTTTCACGCACTGTAATTATATCATAAACCACCCGGCAATAACAAATTATTTGGTAATTTCTTTTTTTTATAGGATGCCGCAAAGGACCGCCAGAGTGAGCGATCGGCCAGATACTTTAGTGCCAGATCCGGTAGCACAGAGCCTGTCCGGCGCTAAGGCTGCGTCAATCGCGATCCATGCCAATTTATATCGGTAAATTCCCACTTTAATCGTTTCGCCCGAAACAAATATTTTGACTTTTAACAAGGGGTTTGATAGAGTCCTTTTGATTTTCTCATTCCCCCAGCGCAGGATATCTAACTTTATGAATAAAAGAGAGATTGCAAAATCGGCCCTTCTGGCAATTCTTCTGACGTGTTCTACGTTACTAATACCGAACGTTGCACTTGCTATTACTCGGTATGTAACCACCTCCACGTCAGCATGCACTGCGCTCGCTCCCGAGCCCTGCTATACGACCATCCAGGCTGCCATCAACGCATCCGTGACGGGAGATACTATAGCGGTCAAGGCAGGGACATATGCAGAGCGGATCACGCTGAAGAGCGGGGTGCACATATACGGAGAGGAAACTGCTCGCACTATCCTTTCTGGCG
>JBBIHD010000172.1:0-5461 GCA_037447195.1 Nitrospirota bacterium
TCGACCTTGCCCAGCTTGATAAAGGCCGTTGACCGCACCATGGCAGCGTCGGGAGACGCGAGATCGTGTATCAGCGAACCGAATTCGGCCCTGGACAGACCCGCGGCAAAGGAGAGGCGTTCAACGGCCTTTCGCTTCAGGATGCGGACGAAGTTGGCCACATAGGCCCCGGCTGGCAGGGGCTTTTGGTCCGCCACGAGCTCATCGCCGATCAGCAGGACCGTGATCTCGGGCCGAAGGGCAAGCAGGTCCGTCAGCACTCCATAGGCCTTGTCGGCGTATTGAGCAACCTGCGGATGGTCGGCGGAATAGAGCCCCGTGTTCGTCACCGCTGCCGTAAGCTGAGCGATGACGCGCGAGATGCCTTCCTGCAGGCTCCTGTCTGTCGTAGGATCGGGCATAGACTACCTTTTCTCCGCCAATTTACGGCAAGCCCGCATGATCCGGTCATCTCCGGACCGCTCCCCGGAGCGGATCAAGCCTGCCAGACTGTCCTTCGGATACCTGCCGAGAGACTCATAGAGCGCAACCTTCATTCGGCTGAGACTTTCCCGATGCAGCGTCCATGATGCCCTGGCGAGCTTCTCGAGCTCCGGGACGGCTCGCCGGTCGCCGATCTCGCCGAGCGCCCTGATGATCTCCTCGTTCACCCGGTAATCAGCTTCGAAGAGGATCACGGTCTTGATCAGCGCGATAAGATCGTCGATCACGGCCGCCACGCGGTACTGGCCCGCAAGGAACACGGCCTGGGACGAAACGTCCGGATCCTTTGACCGCAAAGCCTGGCGCAGAAGCTCGATCGCCTCGGCGTCCCGGAACCGCAGCAGCACTGCCAGGGCCTCAAGCCGGACCTTTTCATCGGCATGGCGCAGCAGCGGCTTCACTGATGCCACGACCGTCGCGTTGCCCGCCCATCGTATCAGCATCAGCAGGTTCCGGACGTAATAGCCCCGGGGGTCCTGGAGCCGGCGCTGGGCTTCGACTATGGCCGGTTTGCCGAAATTGCACAAGAGGTCGAAAAGGATCCGCCTTCCGCCGGGCGTCTGGTCCTCGGAATAGATGTCGAGAAGCCCCGGCAATGCCTCAGGCCCCAGGGCGAGCAGGAAACCCGCCGCCTCCTTGCCTTTCGAGCGCGCCCAGGCGTCGAAGGACTTGACGGCCTGGGCAATGAAGGCCGGATCATGAAATATCGCAAGGGATGCCTCCGCCTGCTCCCGGACAGCAGGGCTCTTCTTCTCGCGTGCGTGCCGCCGCAGCGACTCGAGCGAATCGAGAAGAAGCGCAAAATTCCCTGATCCCAGCAGGTCCGGAACAACAGCGATGAGCTTTCGCGAGAACTCCTGGTAGTCCTCGTCCTCAAGCTCTTCCTCCATGAAGGCAAGCAGCGCCCGGCCGATCTGGAAATCAAGATGATCATCGTCAAGGGACGGAGCGAGCTCTTCGGCCGACAACCCTTCCACGGGACCGGCGGACAGGCGGCCTGACTGCTCCGTCAACCGTTTGAGCGTGGCATCGTATTCAGGCGTCACATAGTCTTCATAGCTTTCCCGGTCAAAAAGCGTCTGCATCTGCTCAGGCGATATGACCTGCGCGGCGTCTTCAGAATGCTCCTGCGCCTGCCGGGCCGGGCGGCCGGGCTGCGCGGCGCCCCTGACCAGGGAGAGCTTCTGCATCATGCCGGCCAGCGTGGGCGAGATCTCCTTGCCCGCTGCGCTTGCATTCCGGATCATCTCGATGACCATATCGTCAGGCATGCCTCCCAGCAGGTCCTCGGCCCCGTCCGGCGTCGGCTGAGAGGCCGCATGCCGGAATGCAACGGACAGGAACTGCTTTCGTAGATCAGGATGCAGCTCCTTTACGAGCCTGTTCAGGTTCGCCAGGCTCTCCGATTGGGCTGTGGTGCGACGTCTTTTCTCAGCTGACGCGCGCACGTGCGTCGTGATGATCTGATCATAGCTCTCCATGGCCGTGCTCGGATCGAGCTTGCGTTCATTCAGCAGGCGTGCAAGCTCCGCGGGATCGAAGTGCTCAGCATCGGCGATCGACACCCCTTCTCCGGCTCGCGCAAGGCTTCCGGCCACGAGATGGGACACAAAATCCTGCCAGACGCCTGCGCCCGCCTTTGCCGCTGCCTGCTGCGCGGGCCGCAGGATCTCCTTTTCCTCGGTCACATGGAAGCGGCCATAATCTATGGCCTGGATCCGGATATGCGGGATGTCAGCCCCTGAGGTCACGTTCAGGATCCCACCCTCGCTCCTGATGTCTTCGGGCTTCGTGGTCAGGATGCGGTGGAACCGCACCAGCTCGTCCTTCACCAGGCCCTGCACGAAGGTGACCGCCGCGATGCCTTGCTGGTTCATGGAGAGCGCAAAGTCCCGGTACACCGGGTTTCGGCGGTCCAGGTAATCCTGCCCCACCAGGAGCGTGTCCTTGGCAACGCCCAGGGTCATCTCGGGCCGCACTTCGAACATCTTGAGAAGCGACTCATAGGCCTTGTCAATGCTTTTCGTGATCTGGATGTGACCGGGAGGATAGATGCCCACGTTCTTGCGCGAAATATTCAGTTCGATCACAGCCTCGGAAAGCAGTTTGGCGTCCAGCGGCAGTTCCCGCTCCGCCGGGGCCGGAGGTGCCGTTGAGCCCGGAGGATGCCTATCCTGTTTCTCCTGCTCACCCATGGTTCTATTATAGTCGTTTTTTTGTCTTTTTTCAAAATGTTGCTGGCGAAAGATGCCGGGCCGGTAATTATCCGGGGCACGCATGCGCGAGGGAGTCAAAGGGCTGCTGCCCAAAAAGACCTTCCCTTTCCTGTTGTCTGCAGAACCCGTTTCCGGTATCATCTTCTTCATGCGAAACAAGGCCCGCATACTTGCCGTGGACGATGAAGAGGACATCCTGCGCCTCCTGTCCTACAACCTCAAGAAAGAGGGATACCGTGTTGACGAGGCAACGGAGGGAGCTGAAGCGCTCCGGATGGCCCGGGAATTCCCCTATGACCTTATCGTTCTGGACCTCATGCTGCCCGGCCTGTCAGGCATGGAGGTCTGCCGCATCATGAAACAGGACCGGAGGACAGCTTCAATTCCCGTCATCATGCTCACGGCCCGGTCAGAAGAAACCGACAAGGTTGCCGGTCTTGAAACGGGCGCTGATGACTATGTCACGAAGCCCTTCGGCATCCGAGAATTCCTGGCCCGCGTCAAAACGGTGCTCAGGCGCCCCCCCCTGCCGTCGCCTGCGGGCCGGACAGCGCTTTCTGCGGGCCCGCTGCAAGTGGACGAAGAGCGGCGCCTCGCCACGGCAGGCGAAAAGGTCCTCGATCTCTCGGCCACCGAGTTCGATCTGCTCCGGTTCCTGATGGAACGGCGCGGAAGGGTCATGAGCAGGGACCAGATCCTTGATGCGCTATGGAGCGACGATGACTTTGTTGAACCCCGCACAGTGGACGTGCATATCCGCAGACTGCGGGCGGAGCTCGAGACGGCCGGCGCCAGCCGGTATATCGAGACCGTGCGGGGCGTAGGATACCGGTTCGCGGAGAACGACTGAATACAAAAAGGACCCATCGGACACGGATGCGATCTGATACCATCTGACAGGGGAAGAAAAAAGCAAGTGTTCAGCGTCACCCTACGCGAATGGCCTGCATAAAGCCCGGAAGACCTTTTTCCTTGACATCATCAGGGCCGAATGTTAGATTATTGCTCTGAAAAAAAGAAGCACATCATGTGGGGCTGTAGCTCAGCTGGGAGAGCACAAGGCTGGCAGTCTTGGGGTCAGGGGTTCGATCCCCCTCAGCTCCACCAAAAATAAGCGAAGGCTGGTCATACAATGACCAGCCTTTATTATTTTGGTATAGTGAGGATCGAACACAGGGGGTATGGGGGAAGAAATACCCCCATTCATAGGGAGAGCCCCCGAGAGGGTTTGCCCTTTCGGGAAGCGGAGCGCGGGAGATTCCCCCTCAGCTCCACAAAAATAAACAAAGCTGGTCATACAATGACCGGCCTTTTCTAATTGGCTGGGGGAGCGAACCTCAAGGGACAGATCATCACCCGACCATCAGGACGAAATCGCCCCTGCAGCTCGCCAGACTTAGAATACAAGGAGAAACCATGCCTCAGGCCGCCCCTACTCTCGAACAATGGAAGGCCCTCTACGAAACGGCAAAGCAATTTCGACAGCTCTCCTGCTGGCAATGGATGTCGGATGAGCACATATTCGGCGTGCGCAACCCGGATTCCGGCGAGATCGGCTACTGCTGCGTCATCGGAAACCTCGGCGAGGAACTAGGCCTCATCGTATACACCGGCAGTGACGGCTTGGCCAGCTATCACTGTATCCTCAACAATCATAATTCAGCCGACCAGTTTGAAGTCTTCATAGCCCAGAAATGCCTAAGCGTTACCTATGACCGCAAGGATGCGCTTGAGAAAGAGGATATTGTCATAATCGACGATCTCGGGCTGTCTTTCGGAGGCGCCAGAGCCTATCCTGCGTTCCGCAACATGAGCCCCGGCTATTTTCCGTGGTTCCTAGCTGCAGCGGACGCAGATTTTCTGCGCATCGCCCTTGATCAGGCGAGGGATGTTTGCCTCCGATGTAAAAATGACGGGGACCTCCTGACCCCGCCCCAACCCGGCCACTATCTGGTTCGTGAACGTAAGTCCGGCGGCAGCGATCCGCTGTGGACCGACCAGTGGCTCCCTCCTGACCCGCAGCCCGCAGGGCCCGAAATCCCGCCGACTGATGAAGTCCGCCTGGCACGACTCAAGACACAATTGAATCCGGCACGCACGACCTGGGAGTTTTCCTACGCCTTTGAAAACATGCCGGTCAGGGAATCTGGCCGGCCCTACTTCCCCCTGGTGCTGCTCATCGCTGACGCGCACTCAGGATTGATACTGAACAGCGTGACGACTGCTCCCGACGCCTATCAGCGGCACTTGGCTGACTATTTCCTCACGACAGTGGAAAAAACGGGCTCGTATCCGCAGGAACTGCTGGTAGAAAAGGACGAAGCGATGGCTTTCCTGCTGCAGGCCGCTAAGCATCTCGGAATAAAACTTACCAGAGTGAAGCGATGCAAGGAATCCGCAAAGGCCCGCAAGGAATTCAGAAAACAACTTTCGCTACACAACGGGTTGCAGAACTAAGGTAAACGGTGGCCGATGTGATCCGCAGTGTTGAGCCAGCATTCCGCATTTGGATATTCCTGTCGCTCCCACCAAAACAGCAGCCCTACTCCTTCACATCATGCAGTCTCCCTGCTTCTTGCCACCTGGTCGGCAGAGTGTTACACTGTACTCATGAGATCGGAAGAGCAGACGTGTGCTCTTCCGATCTAACCGTCGGAAGTCCCGGGACAGGGCTGGATCAAACTGGCGTTGCCGTCTCGCGCCATGGCGCGCGCCCGGGAACAGGCGGATGCCGCCTGGGAGATATTGAAAACATCGCCGGC
>JBBIHD010000173.1:0-5458 GCA_037447195.1 Nitrospirota bacterium
GCCTCACCAGGGCGGGAACCAGCCCTGCCTCCCTCAGTCGCGTGACGAAATCAGCCAGGGTCCGGCTTTTCGGCGCCATGTCCGCCAGCCGCATGGAATAGTAATCATTCGTTACAAAGGCGGCAGCGTTGGACAGGACCTGCTCCGGAGGCACGGACAGTTTCGTCATGAGCGCCAGATTCCTGAATAGCTCTGCGCCCGCAATTTTTCGATTTACCGCCCGGATAAAAGGCATTTTGTCCGCGGCCCGGTAAAACCACATCCGGCTGGACAGAAATATGACGATAATCGCCACAGCGGTTAGCAGGATCATCAGTCCGCCCCATCCTCCGAGAAAACCACTTAAGGCGATCACCATGCGCGTTGGAATCGGCAGCATTTGTCCCATGTCGGAATACATCGACGCGAGCATGGGCACGACTACGACCATCAGCAACATGACTACGAGCAGCAGGACCACGGCAACCAGCCCGGGATATACGAAGCTCAGTGCCATAAACCTCCGAAGCGCCTGACGCTTCTCGCTGAACTCTGCGATGTCAGCAAAGTAGCGGGACAAAGTATTCGTGTCCCTGCTGAAAACCGCCGGCGGAATGCCCTTGAGATGGCCCGCCAGCGCCTCTCCGACTGCGGCGCCTCGTTCCACGTCCTTCTGCAGCGACGCGAGCAGCCCCTTGATCGGTGAATCTTCCGCTTCTTCTGCCAGCGTCTTGATTGCCTCTTCCACGGTCATGCCGGATGCCGTCATGGCGCCCAGCTGACGGTACAGCAGATTCAGATGGTCGGGCCTAAACCCTCTTCTGAAAAGCATCGGTTGCCACCTCTCGATGTATGACGTAGTGAACACTGCAGGGCGCCGACTCCCCTGCGACAACTACCGCTTGAGCAGCCCGGCGATATACGTATCGTCAATAGTAGTCCCATCATCGCCGACGATTGTCCAGCGGGGAGACAGGCTTCTTCCTCCTGCCACCCACTTGACTGGCCCGAGCGGGTCCTCCGCCGGTACAGCCGGATGAAGGGTAAGGGTCTCGCCGGAAAGCTGCCGGCGAAGATCGAACGAAATAGCACCGCTGGCCAGGCGCAGATTCGCAGCCATGCTGAAGGTCATTGCACGAGCATGTTCCGGAAACATCTCATGCATATGTTCCATACTATTCGGCCATTCACCCTTCAAAGCATAATAGGTCGAGAGAGGCAGGCGATAGGTGCCCAGGACTTCAGCTGTGGCAGCGGCAACCTCGATCGTTTTTCTGGATTCCTTGATAGCGGACACAATTGCCGAAACTGCAACGCCAATAACGATGATCGTGACGATAAAATCAACAGTAAAATAAAAACCAAGTCCTGATCTTGTTCTCATCATCACCCCCTTGCGGGTGCCGGATTGCCGTTCGTTCCGGTCATGCTATCTAGCGGTCCCGCTCCTTTGTTCTGTCTTCACCCACGGGAAGGTAGTCTGCGGGACCCTTGTCGCCACCCCAGAGCCAGACAATCGGGGCGCCCGTGTCACCCTTAGGCAGGGCGGGCCGGGCCGTCAGCACTTTATAGCGCCCCATGTTTTCTGAAAAAGAGATATCGAACGCGCCGTCCTTAACCGAGATAGATTCGACAAATTTACCCCGGAGATGGGCCGCATTGGGAAGACCTGCCTCTGCGTTATCTTTGGGAAAGCGGCCTGTATGATCATAGAACTCCTGAATGTCCTTCCTGATATCGCCGCCAAGAACGTATCCTTCTGATGTATACGCTCGTTGCCGGTAGGCAGCGAACTGCGGGATAGCTATGGCTGCAAGGATGGCGATGATGGATATAACGGTCAAAAGCTCGATCAGGGTGAAACCATTATCAGTCCTTTGCATAGCGTACCTCCGTGGTGCATTTATGTTAAGCCTGATGGCAGTCATGTCAAATCCCATGGCTCTTTGTTCCGTTTTTTTGCAATATCCATGGCACCGTGCACGATGGCTGCAATGGTGACCGTATCATCCTTGATGCTGTAAACGATCCGATAATTATGAAACAATATTTCCCGCAGGCTGTCTTGATCGAACTCCGGCACAACCCTGCCGATTCGTGGAAAAGCCCCCACTTTCTCTACCGAGGCTATAAGCTTGTCGATAAAGATGATGGAGTAGAACGGCGAACCTTCGGAAATGTATCGATCTATCTCCCGAAGGTGCTCCTTGGCTAAAGCCGACCAGATGATTTTCGCCATTCCTGCACCATATTCTTGACCTGCTCGTGTGAATACACCTGGCCCTCTTCGGCAACGCGCAAACCCTCTTCCACCTGCTGCCTGAAATACAGCTCAGCCATGATCTCATCTACGGAAACATCGTCCGGTAATTTCTCGATGAACTTGATCACGTCTTCTTTTTGCATAGTCATACTGCGACCCTCCCACACGTGCCTGGCCGAATGACAGCACCGCACTTTTCTGGAAAAAGTATTGCAAAACTGGAGGATAACGTCAAGGTAATTTCAGCGGCTGAAGGGTAATAAAAAAACCCCGGGGTCTTCGCCGCACCCCGGGGCATATCTCGTTGAATCATGACGCAGCGCTCTTGCGGCGCTGCAGTAAGATGTCTTCCTATCAGCCTTTCCTCGCCAGCCATTCCTTCAGGCGCGGGCACTTGTTCTTTGCCCGGTTGCCGTCACAGTCTCCGCAGATGGTCATATCAGGGCTGCAGGGATCGAACCCTTCATGCTGGACGGCCTCGCCTGATCTCTTTTTTTTCGACTCGCGGGCCTTATGAATGTTTACCACTTTTGCCATACCGTACATCGCATATTCGCGCAGAATGATGCCTGCCGCTGCCGACGAAGGCCCCTCTCCGAACTCAGCACTCCGAACTCTTCACTCCCTACTCGACCCGGTAGTTCGGCGCCTCGCGCGTGATCACCACGTCATGGACATGGGACTCACGCAGGCCCGACGGTGTGATCTTGATGAACTTCGCCTTGGTCCGCAGGTCCTTGAGCGTTGCGCAGCCCGTATAGCCCATACCGGCGCGCAGACCGCCCATAAGCTGGTGGACGCTCGCGGCAACAGGGCCTTTATAGGGCACCCGGCCCTCAACGCCTTCAGGAACTAGCTTGCCCCGCTCCTCTTCATGGGACTGGAAATAGCGGTCCTTGCTGCCCCGCTCCATGGCGCCGATGGAACCCATGCCGCGGTAGAGCTTGTAGCTCCTGCCCTGGAACAGGATGGTCTCGCCGGGGCTTTCGTCGGTCCCGGCAAAGAGGCCGCCGACCATGACGGACGAGGCGCCCGCCGCCATCACCTTGGTGATGTCACCGGAGAACTTGACGCCGCCGTCTGCAATGCAGGGCGTGCCGGTCTTGTCGGCTTCGCGCGTGCAGTCCATGACCGCCGTGATCTGCGGCACACCTGCGCCCGACACCATGCGCGTCGTGCAGATGGAGCCGGGACCGATCCCGACCTTGACGGCATCAGCGCCGGCCTTGATCAGGTCGCGGGCAGCCTCGGCAGTGGCGATGTTGCCGGCCACAAGATCGAGGTCCGGAAATTTCTTCTTGATCGCCTTGACCGCGTCAAGCACGCCCGTGGAATGGCCGTGCGCCGTGTCCACGACGACCACGTCAACGCCTGCCTTCAGCAGCTCGGGCACGCGCTCGCTGTAGTCGCCAACACCCACGGCCGCCCCTACGCGAAGCCTGCCGAAATTGTCCTTGCAGGCATTGGGATATTTGATCTTCTTTTCGATGTCCTTGATGGTAATAAGGCCGCGCAGCATGAAGTCCTTGTCCACGATCAGGAGCTTCTCGATCTTGTACTTCTGCAGGATCTTCATGGCGTCGTCCAGGTTCGTGCCCAGCGGCGCCGTGATCAGACGGTCCTTGGTCATTACCTCGGAGACCTTGAGATGCACCCGCTTTTCGAAGCGCAGATCGCGGTTGGTCAGAATGCCAACGAGCTTGCGGCCCTTCGTGACCGGCACGCCCGAGATGCGGTACCGCTTCATGACGTCCAGCGCTTCGGCGATCTTGGCGTCCGGAGCGATGGTGATGGGGTCGATGATCATGCCGCTCTCGGATTTCTTCACCTTGTCCACTTCCCCGGCCTGGACGTCCACGGGAAGGGCCTTGTGCACGAAGCCGATCCCGCCCTCCTGGGCAAGGGCGATGGCAAGCTTCGCCTCGGTCACCGTGTCCATGGCCGCGCTCACCAGGGGAATGTTCAGGCTGATGCGCTTCGTGAGCTGCGTGCGCACGTCTACGTCCTTCGGCAGCACCGATGACTTGGCGGGAACGAGCAGAACGTCATCAAAGGTAAGAGCGTCTCGGATCGGACCAACGACCATGGGGATCTCCTTGCAGTGAAAGAATGATGCAGGATCCATGATGCCGGATGCAGGGAACGACAATGATCCTGTATCGTGAATCCTGCAGCCTGCATCCGGTGTTCGCTACTTTACCATACCGCCCCTGAAACCTCAAGCAGAAGCGTCATATGAACCCCGAGGACTCGTTCAGGAAGGGATTCTCCCGTTTTTCCTCGCCCACGGTGCTGTCAGGTCCGTGGCCCGGATAAACGCTCGTCTCGTCGGGAAGGACCATGATATTCGTTTTCACGGACGCAAGCAGCGTGGCCAGGTCGCCGCCGGGCAGGTCGGTCCTGCCGATGGACCCCTGAAAAAGCGTGTCTCCGGTGAAGACCATATCGTCACCGGCAAGGCAGATGCCGCCGGGCGAGTGGCCGGGCGTGTGCAGCACCTTCAGCGTCAGGCTGCCGACGGTGATGGCATCTCCCTGCTTCAGGAACCGGTCCGCGTTCGGCGAAGGGGCGGCGTCCATGCCGAACATCCTTGCCTGGTTCGGCGCGGACCTGAGCAGCGGCGCGTCGGCCTCGTGCAGCAAAAGCTGGGCTCCTGTCGCGTCCCTGAGCTTCCGGTTGGCGCCTGTGTGGTCAAAATGGGCATGGGTGTTCACGATATACCGGGCCGTCAGGCCCTTGTCCGCCAGGACCTTCAGGATGTTCTCGGCATCGTCTCCGGGATCGATCACGATGGCCTCTTTGGACTTCGCATCAGCAACGATGTAGCAGTTCACCTGCAGCGGGCCCACCACCAGTCGCATTAAGATCATACCTAGTCCTAACCCGCATAAAGCGGCACTGAAAATTGGAAATGGTAAATTTACGGAAAACGACGGCTAAAGACTGCCACTTCATCCTGTATTTACAGGGCGTTTATGATTCTGCTGAAAATTTTCCGCCCATTCCGGGTAGAATGCAACTCATGAGTGACGAACCCGGACATGCCGGAACAATATCCGCTACGGAGCAGGGAAATAAAGCAATGCCTGTCAGATCTTTTTCACCCTGCCTCCCCGTCTCCCTATCACCGCTTCTCCGTAGCAGCCCCCCTCCAACTCCAGCAGCTTCCTCTTCATCCCCCGCCCTCCCGAGAACCCGCCCAGCGTACCTGCCGAG
>JBBIHD010000174.1:0-5427 GCA_037447195.1 Nitrospirota bacterium
TCACCGGGTTCCCAGAAGAGCGAGGCCTGCAACATTGCGGGGCCGCTCAGGCCGCGGTGCGTGAAGAGGATGCTTTCTTCATATATACGGCCCCTGATGGCGACCGCGGCGGGAAGCGAGATCCCGCTCAGGCCTCCCCAGAGGCTGCGGTCGCTGCGGCTGAAGGTGAAGGGCACGAGCCCCGGCCTGAGGGCTGTTACGCTCAGGCCGAACTGCTGCGCGATGCCGTGGCCGAAGCCGCTTGCACCCAGACCGGGATAGGAAAGCCCGCCCGTGGCGATCACGAGGGATGCGGAACGGAACAGCCCCTGGTCCGTAGCAACATGGAAGCCTTCATCGTCCCTCCCCGCTGACATGATCCTGCAGCCGCTGCGCAGCTCGCATCCCGCCGCGCTGCATTCCCGGAGCAGCAGGGAAACGATCTCCCGGGAGCCCTTGGCGCAGAAAAGCTTTCCCTTTTCTTCTGTAAATCCGATGCGGTGTCCCTTGAGCAGCGAGAGAAAATCCTCGGGCCTGTAGCGGGAGAGCGCGGAGCGGCAGAAATCCGCGTTTTGGGACAGAAAATGCTCCGGCCCCATCTGCCGGTTCGTAAAATTGCAGCGGCCGCCGCCCGAGACGCGCACCTCTGCATCCGGCCGGTCCGCATGGTCCAGGACCGCCACGGTCCGGCCGCGCTTCCCGCATTCCGCCGCGCAGACCAGTCCCGAGGCGCCTGCGCCGATGACGATCACGTCGTGATTCATGCCTAGGAACATACTGAATCAGAAGGGGAATTGCAAGCCCAACATGCTCCGGCGGTCCGCTACCTGCCTCCAGGCGGCCAAAAAATCCTTGACTCCCTCCCCCCCTTCTGTATAATTCATTGCCCAAGTGCCCGCGCACCCGCCGGGACAGCACAGGGACGGCAGATGCAGACGAGTTCTGAACCAGCGTTCTATTGGATCGGGCTGAACAGCGTGCCCGGCGTGGGCAGGGTCACCTTCCGGAAGCTGGTGCAGCAGTTCGGATCTCCCGAACAGACGCTCGCTGCCCCGCAGGAAGCACTGAAGGAACGGGGCGGACTGTCCGATAAGATACTCGAGGGCTTTGCGTCGCAGGCGTGGCGCGGGCAGGCGGAGAAGGAACTTGCCAGTGCCGCAGAGGCCGGCGTGGCGGTCATCACCCTCGATGACAGCCGCTTTCCTGAGAACCTCAGGAACATTCCTGACCCGCCCCTCTATCTCTATGTGCGGGGAAGCATCGGGTCCGAAGACAAGCGGGCAATAGCGGTCGTGGGTACGCGCACGCCGACCCACTACGGCCGGACCGTGACGCAGCGTTTCGGATACGAACTGGCCGCAGCAGGGCTCACGGTGGTGAGCGGCATGGCCCGCGGCGTGGACACGCAGGCCCATCAGGGCGCCCTCGATGCCGGGGGCAGGACGATCGCCGTGCTGGGGTGCGGCATCGACCGGGTGTACCCGCCCGAGAACAAGGGCCTGATGCACGAGATCAGCACGAAGGGCGCTGTGGTTACCGAATACCCCTTCGGCACGAGGCCCGAGGCGGGATTCTTCCCTGCGCGAAACAGGATCATCAGCGGCCTGTCGCAGGGGACCGTGATCATCGAGGCGGCCGAGGACAGCGGCTCGCTCATCACCGCAAGTGACGCGCTGAAGCAGGGCCGGAAACTCTTCGCCGTGCCGGGCAACGTCAGCGCGCCGACCAGCAGGGGCCCGAACAACCTGATCAAGCAGGGCGCCATGCTGGTTGAGCAGCCTGCCGATGTGCTGAAGGCACTCGCCATGAAGCCGGGCGGCCTGCGGGATGCCATGCGGACGGACATCGCCCTCTCCGAAGAGGAATCCGCCCTCTTCCGCCACGTACTTGCCGAGCCGAAGCATATCGACGCGCTCACGGCGGAGTGCGCAAGCACTCCAGGCAAGGCCGGCGGTCTGCTGCTCTCCCTGGAGCTGAAGGGGCTGGTCAAACAGCTTCCGGGAAAATATTTTGTGCGCGCGGAGGAATAAGTGTAGCGCGGCAATGCCTCAGAACAAAAAGGCTCATTGAACCGCCAAGACGCGACGGACGCAAAGGTTTTAGCTCGAAAAACGGGAATTAGTGATTTCCTTCGCGACCTTAGCGCCTTCGCGGTGAAGGCTTTTGAGTTTTCAAAGACTTGTTCAGTATCTTGGATCCTGCTTTGTACAGTACGTTAAGGAGTTTTAATTGGACGAACGGATAATGCATCTTTTCACTCTTATCGCCGAGCAGGCAACGGCGAGGGACGACCTGTTCGACCGCGAAGACATGATCATGCAATCGCTGCTGAACAGCGGCTGCCATCCCCTCGAAGCGGACGCGGCCCTGTCGCTCATGCAGTCGCTCTCCCAGGCGCCGGCAGGAGCTTCTTCCGGCAAGACGCCGGTCAGGACCGGAGCGATCCGCTGCATGAACCGGCAGGAGCGCTCACGCTTCGACCCCGAGGCCTTCGACTTTGTGCTGCGCCTGCACCGGCTCGGCATGATCTCCGAGGAGCAGCGCGATGAGCTTATCGACAAGGCCATGGCGGTGCATATGGGGCGCATCGACCTGGAACAGGTGCAATCTCTCGTGGCGATGATGTTCTTCACCCGCGACCAGGCCTACGAATTTGCCGGACCGGAGCGGGAATCTCACGCATCAGGGGACATGACCTGGAACTGAGCTGCTCATGAAATCACTAATTATCGTAGAATCGCCGGCCAAGGCAAAAACCATCGCAAAGTATCTGGGCAAGGACTTCGCGGTCAAGGCCTCAGTGGGCCATGTCATGGACCTGCCGAAGAGCAAGCTCGGCGTGGACCTGGAAAAGGAGTTCGAGCCCAAGTACATCGTGATCAAGGGCAAGGCGCCCGTCGTGAAGGAGCTCAAGGCAGCGGCAAAGAAGGCCGACCGCGTGCTGATCGCAACGGACCCTGACCGCGAAGGCGAGGCCATTGCGGCCCACGTGGCCGAAGTGGTGACCCCGAGCGTCAAGAGCGGCGAGGTCTACCGGGTCCTGTTCAACGAGATCACGAAGAAAGCGGTGCTCCAGGCCATTGACCACCCCGGCAAGATCGACAGCAACAAGGTCGACGCCCAGCAGGCCCGCCGCATCCTGGACCGCCTCGTGGGCTATCTCATCAGCCCCATCCTCTGGAAAAAAGTGCGCCGGGGCCTCTCCGCCGGCCGCGTGCAGTCCGTTGCCCTGCGCATCATCTGCGAGCGCGAGGAGGAGATCAAGGCCTTTGTGCCCGAGGAGTTCTGGTCCCTCACGGCGCGGCTGGAAGGCGCAAAGCCGCCGGAATTCGACGCCAAGCTGCTCAAGAAGGACGAAGACAAGCTCAAGATCAAGTCAGGCGAAGAGGTCAGGCAGATCCTGGCCGAGTTGGAAGGCGCCTCGTATACGGTCGCGCGCGTCGAGAAGAAGGAGCGCCGGCGCAATCCCGTGCCCCCCTTCACGACGAGCAAACTGCAGCAGGAAGCAGGCCGCAAGCTCGGGTTCACGGCAAAGCGGACCATGGGCATTGCCCAGGGCCTTTACGAGGGCGTGGACATCGGCAAGGAAGGGACCGTGGGCCTCATCACCTACATGAGGACCGACTCCACCCGCGTGGGCAAGGAGTCCCAGGACGAGGCGCGGGCGCTCATCGCGGAAAAATACGGCAAAGAGTACGTCCCGGCGGAGCCGCCCGTGTACAAGAGCGCCAAGAGCGCCCAGGAAGCCCATGAGGCCGTCCGGCCCACGTCGGCCCTGCGCGAGCCCGACAAGATCAAGCAGTATCTCCAGAACGACCAGTACAAGCTCTATCGCCTGATCTGGAACCGGTTCATGGCCAGCCAGATGACCCCGGCGATCATCGACCAGACCTCGGTGGATGTAGAAGCAAAGGGCTACACCTTCCGCGCCACCGGCTCGGTGGTCAAGTTCCCGGGCTTCATGGCGATCTATATGGAAGAAAAGTCCGAGGACCAGGCTGCCGACGACGAGAATGGCGAGGCAGTGCTGCCGCCGCTGACCGAGGGCGAGGCCCTCACGCTCCGGCGCCTCGACCCCAAGCAGCACTTTACCCAGCCGCCGCCGCGCTTTTCCGAGGCCCTGCTGGTCAAGACGCTGGAAGAAAAAGGCATCGGCCGGCCGAGCACCTACGCGGCAATCATCTCGACGATCCAGGACCGGGACTACGTCAACAAGGTCGAGAACAAGTTCCGGCCCACCGAACTCGGCGTGCTGATCAATGACCTGCTGGTGAACCATTTCCCCGTGGTGATGGACGTTGCATTCACCGCCAGGATGGAGGAAGAGCTCGACAAGATCGAAGAAGGCCAGATGCCCTGGGTCGCCGCGGTGAAGGACTTCTATTCGCCCTTCAGCGAGAGCCTGGAAAAGGCCCAGGCCGAGATGAAGGACTTCAAGGCCGAACAGACGCCCACCAACATCACCTGTGAAAAATGCGGCAAGCCCATGATCATCAAGTGGGGCAGGAACGGACAATTCCTGGCCTGCAGCGGCTATCCCGACTGCAAGAACACCAAGCCCTTTGTGCGCACCGAGAGCGGCGAGGTCGAGGCCGCGCCCGAGGAAACGACGGACGAGAAATGCCCCAAATGCGGCTCTCCCATGGTGGTCAAACGCGGCAAGTTCGGCAAGTTCCTCGCCTGCTCGCGCTATCCCGAGTGCAAGCATACGCAGGGCATGTCAACAGGCGTCGCCTGCCCCGAGGACGGCGGCATGCTCGTGGAGCGCCGCTCGCGCTTCGGCAAGATGTTCTACTCCTGCGCCAACTATCCTGAGTGCAAGTACGCAACCTGGTACAAGCCCCTTCCCCGCGCCTGCCCCCAGTGCAAGGCGCCCTTCCTCGTGGAAAAATACTCGAAAAAGACGGGCCCCTACGTGGCTTGCCTAAACAAGGAATGCGGATATAAGGAAGAGCCGCAGACCCAGGAGAGCGGCGGCACTCCCCCGGAGCCTGCGGCAGAAGGAAAGACAGACAGCAAACAGTAGTCAGCAAGTAATAGAGTCATTCTGTATTCTGTCTTTATATCAGCTTTTCCGCTCCAGTGCCTCAAAGATCATGTCGAGCACCTTCTTCTGCTGCCCCTCGTACTTGTTCAGCACGGCCAGGCAGCTGCCCATGGGGAACTGCTCGTGCAGGTAGTCGGCATCGTGCGCCGAGAGAATGATGATCCGGTTCTTGTCGAGCCCCTTGGAAACGGCGTAGGCAAGCACCTTGGACCCGTCCAGGCCCGGCATCTCCTGGTCGATCAGCAGAAGGTCGAGGTCATGAGTGATCGTGACCAGGCACTTGATCGGATCATTGCAGGTCAGCACCTCCAGCCCGGGATACCGCTCGGCCAGATACTCTTCGAGCAGCTTCAGGAATGCATCGTCATCATCGATCAGCAGGATCTTTCCCATCGCCCTTC
>JBBIHD010000175.1:0-1938 GCA_037447195.1 Nitrospirota bacterium
TCCCCGGGGCCAGTTCGCCCCGGACATTCGAGACGATGTGGATCACGTGGGAATAATCCTCGACCACCATCAGTTCGTCCACGTCCACCGTTCCATAGGAGCAGACCTTCCCCAGATCGTTCCGCTCCAGATCGAGCAGCATGATGTGCTCTGCCCGCTCCTTCTCGTTCGTCAGGAGCTCTGCCGACAGCTCCTGCGTCTCGGCAACATCCCGGCCCCGCCGCCGCGTGCCTGCTATCGGCCGCGTATCTGCCCTGCTTCCTGAAAGCCTCACGAGACGCTCAGGCGACGAGCTCACGAGCTGCAGGTCGCCCAGGTCAAGATAGGCCGCAAAGGGCGACGGATTGATCTCGCGCAGAACGTCGTAGAGCTGCAGGGGATCGCGGCCCTGGAAGCCGGCATCGAACCGCTGCGACAGGTTCGCCTGGTAGATGTCGCCTGCGGCAATATACTCCTTGCATCGCCGGACCATGGACTCGAATTCGGGCTGCGAGATGCAGGGCGTCATGACGCTCCCGACGCTCCCTGCGGCTGTCGATGACGACGGCGCGGCAGCAGAAGCGGGCGCGCTGTTCCGAAGCGCCGCGATCCGGGAGGACAGCTGCCGCAGCTTCTGCTCCGCCTCGTCGTAGAGGCGGGGCCACTCGCCGCGGGCGGGACGCCGGAACCCCAGTTCCTGTTCGCGGGCGCCGGGATTCACGATCACCCAGGCCCGCTCGTCGAGGTGATCAAAGGCAATGACCGTGTCGACAAAGAGAAAACAGGAGTCAGGCACGTGAAGGTCGTCGGTGACCGTGCGCGGCAGCTTTTCGAACTGATGCACCAGGTCGTAGGACAGGAGCCCGACCACGCCGCCGGTGAACGGCGGCAGGCCTGCGACGCGCGCCGTGCGATAATTGGACATGAGTTCGCGCAGTTTTTCCAGGGGCTTCCGCTGCATCGTCACGCGCCGGCCGTATTTGCCCCGGGGAGCTGCGGGAAGGCTCAGCTCCACGTCGCGGCCCCGCGAACGGAACACGAGGTAGGGATCGCCGGCCACAAAGGAATAGCGGCCCGTCTTATCGTTGACCCGGGCGCTCTCGAGCAGCGCGCGCGGCTGGGAGCTGTCGAAGAGGCCGAGCGCATCGCGGGGGCTGCACCGGGCCGGGTCGAACTCGCTGTACAACGGAAGTATTGTTCCGTTCTGAAGCGATTCCATGAAATTTTCTTTTGTCCTCTGCGAGTAATTCATCGAAAAGTAGGGGAATTGTAAGTGCAATCAGGACAAGAATCAAGTGGATTCTGAAAAAATGATGGGCCCCCTTGACAGACTGTGGTATACTATTCTTTAGAACAGGCCGGGTAGAGACCGGCTGCTGATCTCTTTCATGACATAACTGGTAAGTGTTCACAGAGGCGTTGCCGTACCAGCACTAAAAGGTGCACACGTTTTTTACCAGGCTCAAGAAGGAACAGAGCACCTGCCTTACCGGGAACACCAGGACCGGCAAGCGGGCCGCAAGTTGCGCGGTCTGGCTCCCGGCTCAAAGGGTCCTGATTGGCAGGAAGAGCGAACGTTCCGGACCGGCGGCGAGGCGGGAAGGCATTACGAGCTTTGGAAGGTCCGCGCAGCGGAGCCGAAAAAGCAAACGAAGAACTTCCTCGTGAATCCCCCGGTACAAGGCCTGCTAAAAATTATGGTACGAGAGCAGCGCCTTTTTTATTTTCTGATTCCTGACAGCTGTCAGCAATCAGTTGTCAGTTGACAACAGGGAAATCCTGCATCTTGCATCCTGTCCCATGTCCTCTATATCCTGCACCCTTCACCCTGCACCCTGCACCCTTCACCCTGCACCCTGCATCGTGATCCCTGCATCCTGTATCCTGCATCCTGTATCCTGCATCCTGAATCCTGCATCCTGAATCCTGCATCCTGTCCCCCGCATCAGCCGCTCTCAT
>JBBIHD010000175.1:2053-5418 GCA_037447195.1 Nitrospirota bacterium
CGTGATCACGGCAGTGGTCCTTCTAGCGCCAGGGGCCTGGGCCAAGGACAGCTATGTCATGGGCGTGCATCCGTATAAGCCGCCCCAGGAACTCTTCAAGAAGTTCAAACCCATCGCCGAGCAGCTCTCGAAACAACTGGGCAAGACCGTGGCCTTCGAAGTGGCAAAGTCCTATGATGACGCCGTTGCAAAGCTGGAGAGCGGGGATTTTGACTTCGCCTTCCTGGGCCCTGTGCTCTACATCAAAGCGCGCGAGCGGGCAGGCGTGCAGCCCGTTGCGCAGGTGATGGACAAGGGCCGGCCGACCTTTCACGGCGTGATCGTCGTGAAGGCAGGAAGCACCATAAAGTCGGTGAAGGAGATGAAAGGCAGATCCTTCGCTTTCGGGGAGAAAGGATCGACGCTCACCCACGTGGTGCCGCTCTCGCTGCTGATGGAGAACGGCATTCACCTTTCCGACCTTTCGAAGCACCGGTTCGTAGGCACGCATGATAATGTGGCCATGAACATCATCCGCGGCGAGTTCGACATGGCATGTCTCCAGCCCGACGTGGCCGAGAAATACGCCGGCCAGGGATTGTCCGTGATCGGCCGCTCGCCTGAACTGCCCGAGCATGTCTTCGTTGCCTCCCGAAAGATCGATGCGAAGACGCTGCAGAAGACCCAGGCCGCATTGGTAGGCATGGACATCTCCCTCGCCAAGGGCATCAAGGAATCGATCACGGGAATGACAAAGTTCACGGACAAGGATTTTGACGTTCTGAGGGCGATCATGAAGCGGGTCGATAAGGAACTGGAAAAATAGGCGGCTGTGCCGGTCTGGCCGCTCCTGTTCTGGATACGATTTCCTGACAGCCGGCAGGAAACATATGCTTCCTGCCGGCTTTTCTCTTTCGTATCGTCGAAGATACCAGCGATCGGCCGGTAGTTCTGTATCCTGTATCCTGTATTCTGTATCCTGTATTCTGTATTCTGTATTCTGTATTCTGTATCCTGTATCCTGCATCACTATTCTATCAGACCTTCCGATAGCGAAAGCATCCCGTCACATGATCGTTCACCATTCCCACGGCCTGCATGAAGGCGTAGCAGATGGTCGGGCCCACGAAGGTGAATCCCCGTTTCTTCAGGTCCCTGCTCAGGGCGTCGGAGATCCCTGTCGTTGAAGGGATGTCGCCATGGTGCCTGAAGGCGCTGCGGATCGGCTTGTTGCCCACGAACTGCCAGAGGTAGGCATCAAAGGAGCCGAATTCCTTCTGGATCGCAAGGACCAGCGCTGCATTTGTGATGGCCGAGCGGATCTTCAGCTGGTTGCGGATGATGCCCTCGTTCTGCATGAGCCGCTGTACGTCTTTCTGCGTGAACCGGGCGACCACAGCGGGGGCGAAGCCCTTGAATGCCACTCGGTAGTTCTCGCGCTTCCTGAGCACCGTTGACCACGACAGGCCCGCCTGTGCGCCTTCGAGGACCAGGAATTCGAAGAGCTTCCTGTCGTCGTGGAGCGGAACGCCCCATTCCTCGTCATGATAGGCTGTCATGAGCGGGTCATCGGATGTCCAGGAACAGCGTTTAACGTTCTTCTTCATGCCGACCCCCGCTGAAACCAGATCTCATCCTATATGTTCCACACTCGCATTATAGCAGGAACTGCCGTCGTCATCCATTGCGCTCTGCAGCCGCTATTGACAATCATGCGTGCCGGTGCTAGCATTGTATAAAAGCGGTCCCATATTGTCCTGATTCATCCCGAAAAGCCGCGCCGGACCCGATGGCGGCGCGGAACGTCGCGGATCTTTAAGCAAAGATGGCCGGATTGCCGAAGGATGAACAATTTCTTCGCTCCGGCCATTGTCGTTTCTGAGACGAAAGGAGCACTATCATGGCAAAGAAGAAAACCATATTGAACATGCAGGAGATCATGGAGATCTACAAAAAACTCGGGACCCCGGGCGAGCCCCATAAAGCGCTGGCAAAGCTGGAGGGAAGCTGGATCACCAGGTCCCGGAGCTGGATGGAACCCGGCAAGCCGCCCGTGGAATCGACAGGCACCTGCGAGCAGAAATTGATCCTTGACGGGCATTACCTGCAGCAGGTCTATGCAGGCGACATGATGGGACAGCCCTTTACCGGCATCAACATCCTGGGCTTCGACAACCAGTCACGCAAGTACGAGTCCGTATGGCTCGATTCCATGAGCACGGGAATCTTCTATTTCGTGGGCCCTGCGAGCGCCGACGGCAGGACCATTACGCAGGACTGCCGCTATGACGACCCCATCAAGGGCCCCTCGGTCTGGCGCAGCGTGACCAGGATCAAGGACGACAACACCCTGGAGTTCGAGATGTTCATCACCCCCAAGGGGGGCAAGAAAGAGAAGATGATGGAGATGACCGTTGAGCGCAAGGAGGCCGTTGTTCGCAAGGCTGCATAAGCCTGCGCTGTTCACAAGGCCGGAGGGTATGTCCTTCCGGCCTTTGCTTTGCCCCCTTAACCCCCTGCCCTCTGCGTCCTGTATCTGCCCGTGATCAGCAGGAGATGCCAAATCTGTTAAGTCGTATGAACCCGGATATAACCACTGAGTCACGGAGGGCACGGAGACAATCGTTTGTTTCTTTATTTTCTACCTGTCTCAGTGTCGACCTGGTGGATTTTGACTTTTTACGTGATCAGCAAACCTGAAAATCAGATAAGAATGGTTCTTTTTTCTGGCATTCGGCATCAACTTCGGCTATACTAAGAGCAATCAGGACTTATTTGGTATTAATTAAGCCCTGTCAAAGGAGGAAGCATTATGGCACAGACGGCAGCCGTCAATTCATGGGAGTACCGGAACGATTTCTTTTCCCTCGTCATTCGCGAGGCCCCGCAGCGCCCAGGAAGCTACCTCTTCTGCAGCGGCATCAGCATGCCCCGGTTCGACCCCCTCTGCTGGGGCAAGACCGGCATCTGCTCCAACGCGGCATTCAAGGGCCTGCAGCAGCTTCGGGCCAACGTGTCCCTCTTTGCCATCCAGCGCGGCATGGTGACGAAGAGCGCCCAGACACCGGTCGATCTGCTGGGCGGCCACGGGACCGGCTGGTACCAGGAGAACGCCCTGCTGATCGAAGGCGCCTCGCTGGAGTCCGCCAAGGAGATCCTCGCATTCAGCGCCCGAGACCTTGTCCGGACCATATTAGCCGCCTGCCAGCCCGAAGTTGCGGTCCCGGCCGGGGCTTTGGATCCTGAGGCAATGCAGCGCTTTCTCGAATCGCTGGGCGTGCCGAATTACCGGGAGATCGCCCCGCCGCCCATCGCGCGGCCGCAGGCCGCCATATAAATAATGCCAGGGGAGTGCCCTAACAATATGGCCCGGGAATTTCCCGGGC
>JBBIHD010000176.1:0-5413 GCA_037447195.1 Nitrospirota bacterium
GGCAGCTAGCGCTCGCCAGTCGGGGGCGCTCCGCTGATCCAACTCGACACGGCATTAAACGCAGAGCTCAACACCTGTGTATTTACCGAGCCAGGGATGTATGCAACGGCCGGTGCGCTATATCTGAGCCTACAATGCGTACGCCTGTCCGATGCAGAGCGCCTCATTGCGCTGTTCAAATGCGGCAGCCCCTGCACCACGGGGAGCGCGGCCAGTTGGTCCTATTTGGGAGCGGTTCTGAGGAAAGCGGACGCCGCCCTATTCGGTTTTGATACCGGTTTTTCCGCACCCAGCATGTTTGAGTCAGGCGGGAATATCTACATGGTCGCTACACCCGTACAGACCTCTGGCGCACCGTGGAGCGACTACTACAGCGGGTGCCGTCTCTTCCGATTCGCGAACATTGATTCCGCACTCCTTCAGAAGACCGGCTCCCAGCCGACCTTGATCGCCTCGATCGACGGAGTGCCGGGAACCTTCAACGGCGCCTGCGGCTTTCACGCCTCGGCGACCGGGAGTGGCATGCTCTATAGCGAACTGAATACGTCGGTTACGGACCGGTTCCGGATTTTCAAAAGTCACCGGAACTTCTAACATGCCTTTTGAACAGTTCGCGCTGGAGAATCGGAAGAAATTCAAAGGAGGTGTCTGTATGAACGCGACGAGGATGCTGTTTTTGTCAATTGCAGCGGTGACGCTGATAGGAATGGCCCTGACCGGATTTTCGCAGGTCCACTGGTTCTTGTACGTGCCGGTCGTGATGCTCATCATAGCCGGCATCACGGGCATCTGCCCGGGGCTGATATTCTGGTCCAAGCTCGGCTTCAAGAACGAGCCGCTGTCCTGCGATCTGCCCTTTAAGAAGAAATAAGCGGACAGCTGAGCATAAAAATCATCCGAAAAAACATGATCCACCACGGAGCCACTGAGACAGGGAGAATTTCTAAATAAGAAATGGGTTTCCTCTGTGACCTCTGTGGCTCAGTGGTAATGTCATCAAATTTACACTTTCCAATTTACAATCTTCAATTTCCAATTCCGCATTATGCGGGTTAGGGAGGACCGCCGGTGAAGAAGATCATTAAAACAGACGATGCGCCCCAGGCCATCGGGCCTTATTCCCAGGCTGTCGAGGCGAACGGCTTTGTGTTCCTGTCGGGCCAGATACCCATTGACCCGCAAAGCGGGGCCGTGCTGCAGGCGGGGATCAGGGACCAGGTTCGGCTTGTGCTTGAGAACGCCAAGAACATCCTGGCTGCCGCGGGCTGCGGCCTGGGGCAGGTGGTGAAGGCCACGATCTATCTGAAGAACATGGCGGACTTTCCGGCCATGAACGAGGTGTACGGCGGGGTGTTTCCGTCCGATCCGCCTGCGCGGGCGACAGTGGAGGTCTCGCGCCTGCCCAAGGATGTGCTGATTGAGATGGATTTTATCGCGGTGAAGAAGAACTGAAAAGATGAGCTGAGTCTAATGACGAACGTTGGACGCTGATTTTCGCGGATGAACGCTGATAAAATAAGATCTTATGAGATGTGGTGGACTCGTAAAAAGCGGGTTTTACCACTGAGTCACGGTGGGCACGGAGGAAAGCTATTCATCCTAACCCGGACAAGCCGGAACACTAAATCAACAGGCAAACACGAATTCCACGAAGGATACGAATGCCACGAAGAACACACAAGCTCCTGGTTTTATTAGTGCAATTCGTCCGTTTCGTGATATTCGTGATAATGCGTTGATATGTTCTTGCCATTTTGAGTAGATTTTGATTCGTAACTGACTAATAATATTTTCTCCCTGTCTCTGTGCCTCCGTGGTAGATTCTGACATATCCGTTCTTATCAGATCTGATCCGTGTCCAAAATGCTTTTTCCCTGTCAGCAGAAATTCTGCGTTATGTACACTTTCCCGTCAGGCGTGATGTGCACGCCGATCCCTTCCTTGCCCCACTGCGGCGTCAGGATGTTCTTGCGGTGGCCCGTGCTCTTCATCCATCCCTTCACCGTTGTTTCGGCGATCTCTTCAGGCTGGTTCCAGTCGTAATATTTTACGCCGTTCATCGTGATGATCCGGTCGTAGAGGTTGTTCTGGAAGATGTTCTCGGCGCCCGTGTAGGTGTAGCGGCCGTCGCGGACAGCGCAGACATAGCCGGCATTGCTGTAGCGCGTTGAAAAGCCGTGGCCTTCAGGGGAATCATGGCTGAAGTAGCGGCGTCTGGCCATGTCCTCGCTGTGCTTCCTGGCAATGCGGCTGAGCCGTTCGTCCCAGGCAAGGGACGGCAGGCCTTTTCCCTTCCGTTCCTTATTGATAAGCGCATGAACGCGCTGCTCAAGGTCAGCGGCGCTGACCCTGGGCTGGGGCTTGCGTTCAGGCAGGCCGGCGCCTGCAGGCACGCGGGAAGGCTGGGGCGCGCAGGCCGCTGCGAACATCAGCGCTGCGGCGGTCAGCAGCATAGGTCTGTATTTTCGGAAAAGAGTGTTCATTAGAGTCCTAACCCGGACAAGCCGGAACCAAATATGCCACCCCCGCTCCGTATCTATAATTAACAGACGCGGGACGGAGGAAGACACAAAGGCACTAAGAAGATCAAAATCGATTAGCCGCGAAGAAGCACAAAAAGTTCATGTTGTTTTTGCGTCTCTTGCGCTTTTTTGCGGCAAATATTCTTGCCATTTTGAGAAGAATTTGATCCATTAGTTACCCGGACAAGCCGAAACCAAATATGCCACTCCCGCTCCGTATCTATAATAAACAGACGCGGGACGGAGGAAGACGCGAAGAAGTCAAAATTTATTAGCCGCAAAGAGGCTCAAAATGCACAAAGAATCCCGCAAGCTATTTGCGCCTCTTGCGCTTTTTTGCGGCAAATGCCTGATCGTGATCTTGCGTGGCTCAATCTCGCTGCATGACCCCGCATGATTTGGCAAGAGTCTCTGTAGAATAAGGAAAAGCAGGATCGATACAAGGGCAGGGTCAGATCTTTGTGGATGGATGCATATCTGCCGGGAGCAGAGTGAACCACCCCGGGGCAGCCAGGAGGCCGCGCCCGGGAGTTCAGGACAGGGGAACAACGCGGATCAACCGTGCTTCTTGACCTTGCCGGACCGGATGCAGCGCGTGCAGACATGCATGCGTACATGGGACCCGTGGGCTCCCAGGGCCTTTATGCTCTGGATATTGGGCTTTGACACCTTCTTGGTTTTGTTGTTCGCATGGCTCACGATGTTGCCCTTCAGTGAGCCCTTGCCGCAGACCTGACATTTTCCTGCCACGTGAATACCCTCCGTATCTGAAAAAGATTGCCGAAAAAGCAGGCCTATGCTACCATACAAACGTTCGATTTGCAAGGAGAAAAGGGACTGTCCCCTTGGAACCTGAGGGGGACTGTCCCTGTTTCCGGCGACCAGCACATGGACGATCTCACGACCATTCTCGAACGGATCCGGAAGCCGCTCGCCTATGCGGCCAGGGACGAGTTCGCCCATATCAGCAGCCTTGCGGACATGGAGCTCTTCATGCGAGGCCAGGTCAATGACCTGCGCCGCCTTGCCCTGCCGGGCAATGGGCTGAGCGAACTGGAAGGGCTCTTCGCGGGCTTTGACGGGCTGCAGCCGGAGGAGAAGAAGGAGCGGGTCCGGAAGGCAATAGAGCTGCTGGAAACCCTTGAAAAACCTGCTTCTGCGGCGCCTCAACGTGCCGCGCCTGCCGCGGCCGTGCCGCCATCGCGGCCTGCTCCCCCTGGCAAGCAGGCCGGAGGCCAGGCGATATCGCCCGCAACGCCGATCCAGTACTGCAAAGGCATTGGCCCGAAGCGGGCCGAAGCGCTGAAGAAGATCGGCATTGCCACGGTGGATGACGCCCTTTCCTATCTTCCCTGGCGCTACGAGGACCGGGGCAATCTGAAGAAGATGTCGCGGCTCACCATGGGTGCCTACGAGACCGTGTCAGGCACTATTGTCTCTGCCGAGGTTGTCCAGACGAAGCGGCAGCACATCAAGGTCTTTGAACTCGTTGTTTCCGACGGCAGCGGCTTCGTCACCGGGTCCTGGTTCAATCAGGCATTCATGAAGAGATCCTTCAAGGCGGGCCAGAAGGTGGTCCTGTCGGGCCTGGTGAAGTCCAACCCCTACCGCGGCGGCGCGCTCCAGATGGACAATCCGGACTACGAGGTCCTGGACGATGCCGAAGGCGACAATCTGATCCACGTGGGCCGCACGGTCCCCATCTACCGCGCCACTGCGGGCCTGTCGGTGCGCACTATCCGCATGATAATGAAGCAGATCATCGATTCCTGCGCCGCGGGCCTTCCTGAGCCGCTTCCCGGCGAACTGATCAAAAAATACGGCCTTCTGCCGGCCGGTGTGGCCCTGAGCGAGGTCCATTTCCCCGAACAGGAGAAGAACATCGAGGTGCTGAACCGGGGAGCGAGCGCCGCGCACCGCAGGCTGAGCTTCGAGGAGCTCTTCGTGCTCGAACTGGGCCTGGCGCTGCGGAAGCAGGGCCTCTCGACGGTCAGGAAGGGCATCTCCTTCACGCCGTCCACGCGCCTCGAACCCCGGCTGCGCAAGCAGCTTCCCTTTGCGCTTACCAGGGCGCAGGAGCGGGTGGCGGCCGAGATCCGGCGGGACATGACAGCGGACCGTCCCATGAACCGGCTGGTGCAGGGCGACGTGGGCTGCGGCAAGACCGTGGTTGCCATGCTGGCGGCGCTGACGGCCATCGAGAACGGCTACCAGGCCTGCCTCATGGCGCCCACGGAGATCCTGGCCGTGCAGCACGGCAGGAACATCGCGGCCATGGCGGAGCCGCTGGGGATCACGGTGCGCATGCTGACGGGCAGGCTCCGGAAAAAGCAGAAAGAGGAGCTGCTGGGCGAGATCGGCTCAGGCGCCGCCCAGATCGTGATCGGCACCCACGCGCTGATCGAGGAGGACGTGCGGTTCGCGCGCCTCGGCCTGGCGATCATCGACGAGCAGCACCGCTTCGGCGTGATGCAGCGTTCAACGCTCACGTCCAAGGGCTATGAGCCCGACGTCCTGGTCATGACGGCAACGCCGATCCCCCGCACCCTTGCCCTGACCGTCTACGGCGACCTTGACCTGTCGGTCATCGATGAGCTGCCGCCGGGCCGGACCCCGGTCCGCACGCGCATCATATACGAGTCCCGCCGCAGCGAGGCCTATCAGTTCATCGACGGGGAGCTGAAGAAGGGGCGCCAGGCCTATGTCATCTACCCCCTCGTTGAAGAGACAGAAAAGAGCGATCTCAAGGCGGCCACGGAGATGGCGGGCCATCTGCAGCAGCAGGTCTTTCCGCGCTGGAGGGTGGGGCTGCTGCACGGCAGGATGAAGAGCGACGAGAAGGAGGCCGTGATGGCCGGTTTCGTTTCCGGCGAGACGCATATCCTGGTGTC
>JBBIHD010000177.1:0-3076 GCA_037447195.1 Nitrospirota bacterium
AGGACTTTCAGGAGCAGAACAGGGACGCTTCGCTCGCCGCCTTCCTGGACCAGGTTGCGCTGATCACCGACATGGAGCAGCAGTCAGCAGCGGACGGCCGCAAACAGGACGCCCATCGCAGCGTGACGCTCATGACCCTCCATAATGCCAAGGGGCTGGAGTTTCCTGTCGTGTTCATCACGGGCATGGAGGAGGGGCTCTTTCCCCATTCCCGGTCGGCCGAGAGCGAGGAAGAGCTCGAGGAAGAGCGCCGCCTGTGCTACGTGGGCATGACGCGGGCCAAGGAGCAGCTCTATCTGACCCACGCTTCGGAGCGGCGCCTCTATGGCTACCCGCAGTCGAACCTCGTGTCGCGCTTTGTTGACGATATTCCCGCGGAACTGATCGAGCACATAAGCGGGAGCGGCGCTTCATCAGGCTTTTCAGGCGCATATTCGCGGCGCGATGCGAAGGCCTATGAGGCGCCCCGCAGTGACCGCAGAACGTCCGTGCTTTCGCGCAGCGCGGAAACCGGCACGGCAGACAGTGCCGCTCCGCAGACCGCGGGAAAGCATCCCTATTACAAGGGCGCGGTAGTGCGCCACACCAAGTTCGGCATCGGCACGGTGCAGCGGTCCGAGGGAGCAGGGGACGACCTGAAGATCAGCGTCAGCTTTCCCGGCCATGGCGTGAAGACGCTGTCGGTGAAATATGCGAACCTGGAGATGATTTGAAGTAGAGAGAATATTCCGGACAGGGATCAAATCTGAATATACGGTTCAGTCATTCGCGGTGAGGTGTACATCGTTATCCGCCCTTTCCGTGTATATCCCTGTCCCGTTGCCTGGTGAGGTGCTTTCATGAAGATCACGAAGCAGGAAGTGGAACATGTGGCGCGGCTTGCGCGGCTGGAGTTCCCTGAACAGGAAAAGGAGCGGCTGACCGACCAGCTCTCGAAGATCCTGACCTTCATGGAGACGCTGAACGGCCTGGATACGAGCGGCGTGGCCCCTACGTCCCATGTGCTTGACATCAGGAACGTCATGCGCGATGATGAACCTGTGGCATGCCTGAGCCAGGAGGCGGCGCTTGCCAATGCGCCCGACAAGGCCGCCGGGCATTACCGCGTGCCGAAGATCATAGAGTAATAGAAAAACGAATGCGGAATTCAGAATTCAGAATTCAGAATTCGGAGTGCGGAATGAACAGTGCCGCAACGACGGGCAGGATGAGTCGGCGTTTCCACGGTCCGAAACCTGCAATTCCGCGAACTGAAGGAGAATTATGTACCGATTAATGCTGCGATCAAAGATCCATCGTGCCACCGTCACTGATGCGGACCTCGAATACGAGGGTAGCCTCACCATCGACCCGCTTCTTCTCGAGGCCGCTGACATGCTCCCCTACGAGCAGGTGCGCGTATCGAACCTGAACAACGGCGAACGCTTCGAGACCTATATCATCCCCGGCAAACGCGGTTCCGGAGACATGTGCCTGAACGGCCCCACCGCGCGCAAGGGCGCCAAGGGCGACAAGATCATCGTGTTCTGCTACGAGTACTACAACGAGCAGGAGTTGAAGACCTTCAAGCCCAATATCGTCCTGGTTGACGGCCGCAACAAGATCGTTTCCGTGGATCACATTATAAAGGAGTAGGGATGGAGTTCTTCGATCAGACGCTGCACGAACTGCACGAAAAGCTCAGGAAGAAGGAGGCCACCTCCCGGTCCATCACGGAATCGGTGCTGAAGAGGGTCCGGTCCGTTGACGGGAAGATCAAGGCCTATATCACCGTCATGGAGCAGGAGGCCCTTGCCTCGGCAGAGGCCGCGGACAGGGCAATGGCGAAGCAGTGCCCCCGCACGCCGCTGCAGGGCATCCCGGTGGCCCTGAAGGACAATCTCTGTTCCACCGGCGTTCTGACCACCTGTGCGTCAAAGATCCTCGGAAATTTCATTCCGCCCTATGACGCAACGGTGGTGGAGAAGCTCAGGGCCGATGGCGCCGTTTTCTGCGGCAAAGCCAATATGGACGAGTTCGCCATGGGCTCGTCGACGGAGAACTCCGGCTATTTCACGACGCGCAATCCCTGGGACCTGGAGCGCATTCCCGGCGGTTCGAGCGGAGGCTCCGCGGCCGCCGTAGCAGCGGGCGAATGCATCGCGGCCCTGGGTTCCGATACGGGCGGATCGATCCGCCAGCCCGCGGCCTGCTGCGGCGTGGTGGGCCTGAAGCCAACCTATGGCCGTGTTTCTCGGTACGGACTCGTGGCCTTTGCGTCCTCCCTCGACCAGATCGGCCCGATCACGAAGGACGTTCGCGACGCGGCCATCATCCTGAACGCCATCTCCGGGCGCGATCGCCGTGATTCGACATCAGCCGACGTTCCCGTGCCGGACTTCACCGCTTCGCTGAAGCGCGACGTGAAAGGACTGAAGATCGGCATCCCGAAGGAGTACTTCATCGAAGGCATGGACCCGGAAGTGGAGCGCGCGGTCCGGGAGTCCGTGAAGACCCTGGAAGGCCTCGGCGCCACGACCGTCGACGTGTCCCTGCCGCATACGGGATACGCCGTGGCGACTTACTACATCCTTGCAACGTCCGAAGCCAGCTCCAATCTCGCGCGGTACGACGGAGTGAAGTACGGCGTCCGCGCCGACGGAGCAAAGGACCTGCTCGATCTGTACATGAAGTCGCGGAGCAGGGGATTCGGACCGGAAGTGCAGCGCAGGATCATGCTCGGCACCTATGCCCTGTCAGCGGGCTACTACGACGCCTATTACAAAAAAGGCCAGCAGGTCAGGACGCTTATCAAGCGCGACTTTGAAGAGGCCTTCAAGGCAGTCGATGTCATCGCCACACCGACGGCCCCCACGGCGGCCTTCAAGATCGGCGAAAAATCCGCTGATCCGCTCCAGATGTACCTGTCCGACATCTTCACCATCAGCGTGAACCTGGCTGGCATCCCGGGCATTTCCATCCCCTGCGGCTTCACGAAGGGGGGCCTTCCTGTGGGGCTGCAGGTCCTGGGCAGGCACTTCGATGAGGAAACGGTGCTGCGGACAGCCTATGCCTATGAGCAGGCCACGGAGTGGCA
>JBBIHD010000177.1:3176-5408 GCA_037447195.1 Nitrospirota bacterium
CATGAAATACGAACCGGTCATCGGGCTTGAGGTGCATGCCCAGCTCCAGACAAAGACGAAGATCTTTTGCGGCTGCGAGACGAAGTTCGGCGACGAGGCGAACACGCGGACCTGCCCGGTCTGCATCGGCATGCCCGGCGTTCTGCCGGTGCTGAACCGCAGGGCCGTCGAATACACGATCAAGACGGGGCTGGCGACCAACGGATCCATCAATCCGTCGAGCCGCTTCGCGCGAAAGAACTATTTCTATCCTGACCTGCCCAAGGGCTATCAGATCTCCCAGTTCGAACTGCCGCTCTGCGAAAAAGGGTACGTCGAGATCGTCGTGGACGGGAACGTGAAGCGCATCAGGCTCACGCGCATTCACCTCGAGGAGGACGCGGGAAAGAACCTGCACCAGTCGGGCGGAAGCGCCAGCCTCGTTGATCTGAACCGCGCCGGCACGCCGCTCATGGAGATCGTGTCGGAGCCGGACATCCGGTCCTCCGAGGAGGCCTCGGAATATCTCAAGAAGCTCCGGTCCATCCTGCGCTACATCGGCGTTTCCGACGCGGACATGGAAAAGGGAAACTTCCGCTGCGACGCGAACGTTTCGCTCAGGCCGGCAGGTTCGAAGGACTACGGCACCCGGGCGGAGATCAAGAACGTCAATTCCTTCAAGTTCGTGCAGAAGGCCCTTGACTACGAGATCAAGCGCCAGGCACAGATCCTTGAGGGCGGCGGCCGGGTGGTGCAGGAAACGCGCCTCTTTGACTCGGAAAAAGGGGTCACCTTCTCCATGCGCAGCAAGGAAGAGGCCCATGACTACCGGTATTTTCCCGAACCTGACCTGGTTCCCGTGGCTATCCCGCTGGACCGGGTCGAGGAGATCAGGAAGACGATCCCGGAACTGCCCGATGCAAAGCGCGAGCGGTTCGTGCGCCAGTACGGCCTGCCGGAGCATGATGCGGACATGCTGACGCAGACGCGGGCAACAGCGGACTATTTCGAGGAAACAGCCGCATTGTCGGGCCAGCCCAAGGCGGCGTCGAACTGGATGATGGGTGAACTGGCGCGCCTCCTGAACGCCGACGGCAGGGATATCGAATCCTGCGCGGTCACCCCGGCAATGATCGCAGGCATGCTGAAACTGATCGAAGGCGGCGTGATCAGCACCAAGATCGCCAAGACCGTCTTTGAAGAGATGTACCGGTCCGGCAAGGACGCCGAGACCGTCGTGAAGGAGCAGGGGCTTGTGCAGGTGTCGGACAGCGGGGCGATCGAACAGATCATCAGCGAGGTCATGCAGGCAAATCCCGCCCAGGTGGCGGACTACCGCGCAGGCAAGGACAAACTGCTCGGGTTCTTTGTGGGCCAGGTGATGAAGGCCAGCAAAGGAAAGGCCAACCCCGACATGGTGAACGAACTGCTGAAGAAGAAGCTGGTCGGGTAAAGGAATGCGAAATTGCCCCGTGCAGCGTGGGACTGTACTATTTCAGGCCAGGAGGATATAAGATGCTGGAATCAATGCATAAGCACATGAAGTGGATCATGTGGATCATCATCGGGCTGATCACCGTGGCCTTTCTCTTTTTCGGTATCTATCCGTCGGACAGCGGCGGAAGGACCGTGGCAACGGTGGACGGCGAGGTGATCACGATCGACGACTGGAACCGGGCCTATCAGCGTATCACGGAAACATACCGGGACATCCTGAAGGACCAGATGAACGATCAGATCGCGAAAGGGCTGAAGGCCCAGGCGCTGGAAGGCCTTATCGCCGACCGGCTGCTGGTGAAGGAAGCCGGGCGGATGGGGCTCCAGGTCACGGACAAGGAGCTGCAGGATTCTATCGTGAACATCCCGGTTTTCAGCAGGCAGGGCAAGTTCGATGCCAAGCAGTATGAGTGGTATCTGTCCCGAATGAACCTGTCCACGACGGCCTTCGAAAAGAGCCAGCGGGAATTCCTTCTCCGGAGAAAGCTTGAGCGGATCATCTCCGAGTCCGTGGGCGTTACTGATGCGGAACTGGCGCGGCTCTATCTCGAACGGAACCCGAAGGGCAGGGCAGGGGACTTCGAGGCGAGAAAAAGCGGTTTTCGCCAGACCATCACAGCGGAGCGCAAGGACGAGCGTGGTAAGGAAATCCTCCGCCGTGCCGGCGACGATGCGGGCGATGGTGTTCGCCGTGGCGGGCGCGATGAGCATAAGGTCGGCCCAGGTGCCGAGCTCGATGTGGCGCGTCCAGGACTT
>JBBIHD010000178.1:0-5364 GCA_037447195.1 Nitrospirota bacterium
CGTAGAGGACTTGCACCTCCGAGTGAGTGCGCCCTGCCGGGCGCACAATAAAAAACCGGCATCTGATCAACAGATGCCGGCTTCCCGGTTAGCGCTTAATTGTCCACGCCTTCCTGCGACGACCCGCTACAGCGCCGCCTGATACTGATACTGCGCTTCCTGAGGCAGTTCCCTGGCAGCGGCCGGGGTCCCGACCAGGGCCCAGCATTCCGGATGCATCAGGAGCTTCTTCACCATGCGGGCGTTCAGACTGTGGCCCGCTTTATGGGCCACCACATGGCCTATGATCGGCATGCCGGCCAGCGAGAGGTCGCCGATAAGATCGAGGACCTTGTGGCGCACGAATTCATCGCGATGGCGCAGGCCTTCCTGGTTCAGCACTTTTTCTTCGTCCAGAACGATTGCGTTCTCCATGGAACCGCCCCTGGCAAGGCCGTTCGCCTGCAGCATCTGCACATCGCTCAAAAAGCCGAAGGTGCGCGCGTCGGCAAGCTCGCGGAGAAAGCTTTCCTCGGAAACGGGAATGTTCAACGCCTGCTCCCTCAGCAGGGGATGGTCAAAATCAATGAAATAGGAGATGCTGGGGCTGTCGGCGGGCCACAGGGCGATCTGCTTGGTCCCTTCGCGGACAAAGACGGGCCTGGTGATCTTGATCGCCGGGCGAAGCCCGGACTGCGCCTGGATGCCCGCTTCGGCGATCAGGCGCACAAAGGGCGCCGCGCTCCCGTCCAGGATAGGCACCTCGTCGCCGTCGATCTCGATGATGACATTGTCAATACCGAGCCCGGCAAGCGCAGCCAGCAGGTGCTCCACGGTATTGACCGACGCGTTGTTCCGGCTCAGGGTGGTCGCATAATTCGTGGCTGAAGTGTTTTCCGCTGTGGCCGCTATCTCGATGCCGCCCAGGTCAGTGCGGACGAACAGGACACCCCGTCCGACCGCGGCCGGCAGCAGCAGCATCCTCACGGCCCGTCCCGAATGGAGCCCGACTCCCTCAACGGTTATCGTCTTCCTGATCGTTCTCTGAAATCTCGTCATGAGTGCAATTCCCTCTCCTGGTAGCTGACGTGGAAACGAGCATATACAAAGCAATCTGCGTGCCAATTGCACACACTCCGCAACAAGCCGAATGTACTGGATTTTTATCGAGTGAATACGATCGATTGTGGTTGAATTGACCCGTTGCGCCTGCTCCTGTTGCAGGATAACAACAGGGAAAGGCCTGCGATGCACCCTCGGGACCGCGGCGATGCCGTGCAGCGTTTCACTTTATTTTACATTGACATGGCTTTGGCCGGTATGCTACAGTTCGGTTAGCAATCGGCGCCGGCAGGCCCCTGAAGCGGCAAATCCCTTGTCAAACAATAGCGGAGAGAACATGCGCCAGAAACTGGAAGACCTTTATGAAAACGGCGTGGAAGCCTTCAACAAAGGGAACTATGATCTGGCCGAGATCTCCTTCATTGAGATCCTGAAGGCACACCCCAATTTCGCCGACATCCAGAACAAGATGGGCGTGATCTACCACCAGACCAACCGGCCCCAGCTGGCGCTCAAGGCCTTCGAACGGGCCCTTGAGCTGAACCCGGCCTATACGGAGGCCGCGCTGAACCTCGCCATCACCTACAGCGACGCCGGCCGCTACGAAAAGGCGCGGGAGGTCTTTGAGAGCGCCGCCAAGGTCTCGGCGGCTGCGCCGCGGGCCATCGACCCCTTTGTGCGCGGAAAACTGGCGAATGAGCACCTGCGCATCGGAAGCCTGTACTACGAACTGGGCCTCCTGGACGATGCCATCGGCGAATACCGCAAGGCTCTTGCCCTGTCGCCGAACTTTGCCGACATCATCACCGAGCTCGGGATCGCGCTCCGGGACAAGGGAAAGCATGATGAGGCGATCAAGCAGTTCACCAAAGCGAAGGAGATCAATCCCCACTTCATTCCGGCGCGGCTCCATCTCGGCGTGGCATATTACTCGGGGGGCTTCTACGGGCTGGCCGAAGAGGAATGGAAGGAAGCGCTCAAGCTCGATCCTGACAACGCCGCCATCAAGACCTACCTCAGTTTCGTCAGGCCGCAGAGTTCATGATCGGGGAGCCTGACCCGGTGGACCTCCTCACCATAACGAACCTGTCAACGCACTTCTTCACCCGCAGGGGTGTCGTCCGCGCTGTCGACAACCTCAGCCTGCGCCTCAGTGCGGGCCGCGTTCTGGGCCTCGTCGGCGAGTCGGGCTGCGGCAAGACCGTCACGGCCCTGTCGATCCTGCGGCTGGTGCCGCCGCCGGGCCGCATCGTTTCCGGGTCCATAGAGTTCGAAGGCCGGGACCTGCTTGCTCTTTCCGATGATGAGATGCGGGCCGTGCGCGGAGCCCGTATCGCCATGATCTTTCAGGAGCCCATGACGGCGCTCAACCCGGTCTTCACCGTGGGCAACCAGATCGCCGAGGTGCTTATAGCCCACCAGCGCCTTGATGCAGGCCCGGCCCGCGAAGCGGCCGTGCAGCTCCTGCGCGATGTAGGCATCCCCGCGCCGGAGAAGCGCATCCACGAATATCCCCACCAGCTCTCAGGCGGCATGCGCCAGCGCGTCATGATCGCCATGGCCATTGCCTGCCGGCCGTCGCTCATCCTGGCAGACGAGCCGACCACGGCCCTCGACGTCACGATCCAGGCGCATATCCTGGAGCTCCTTGCCCGGATCCAGTCTGAAATGGGAATGGCCATGGTGCTCGTGACGCACGATCTCGGCCTGATCGCCGAACGGGCCGATGAAGTGGCCGTGATGTACGCCGGCAAGATCGTGGAGCAGGCCGAGACCGTCGAGCTCTTCGCCCATACCCTGCACCCCTACACGCGGGGGCTGATGGCGTCGATCCCCCGGCCCGGCGCAACGCGAAAAACGCGGCTTCGCACGATCCCCGGATCGGTGCCGAGGCTTGAGGACCTTCCGGCGGGATGCGCCTTCGCGCCGCGGTGCGAACTCAGGACGCAGCGCTGCGAAACGCGGCCTGACCTGCTTGAGGTAAGGCCCGGACATCTGGTGCGGTGCTGGGAAGTGCGGTAGGCGTGCGGGGATAGCTGGGGCGTCCGTGCAAAAAACCATGACAAAACCTTTTCTCCAGATCGAGGACCTGCAGAAGACCTTTTCCGTGAAGGCCGGGCCTGCCAGGACCGTGGCGGCCCGCGCCGTTGACGGCGTGGATCTGACCGTCGCCCCCGGCGAGGTGGTTGGCCTGGTGGGTGAGAGCGGATGCGGCAAGTCAACGCTCGGCAGGCTGGCCCTGGGCCTGCTGCCGCCCACAGCGGGCCGCGTGATCGTCGAGGGCCGCGACCTCGCCACACTGAACAAGCCGGCCCTGCGCGCGCTGCGCAGGAAGATGCAGGTCATCTTCCAGGACCCCTTTGCGTCGCTCAACCCGCGCATGCGCGTCCGCGACATCGTCACTGAGCCGCTGGTCATTCACGGCCTGGCCGCCCGGTCAGACCTCGATGACCGCGCTGTTGAGCTGCTCGGCAAGGTGGGGCTGCCGGCCGACGCTGTCGCGCGGTATCCCCATGAGTTTTCCGGCGGCCAGCGCCAGCGTATCGGCATCGCCCGCGCCCTTGCCTGCCGGCCTTCCTTCATCGTTGCCGACGAACCCGTGTCGGCCCTGGACGTCTCGGTCCAGGCCCAGATCATCAATCTCCTGGAGGACCTGCAGAAGGAAATGGAGCTCTCCTTCCTCTTCATTGCCCACGACTTGAACCTGGTGCGCTACTTTTCCGACCGCGTTGCCGTCATGTATCTGGGAAAGATCGTCGAGATCGCGCCGGCCGAAGAGATCTACCGGTCGCCGTCGCATCCCTATACGGAGGCCCTGCTGGCCGACATCCCCCTGCTCGATCCGACGATCAAAAAGAAGCGCATCCTGCTGAAGGGGGACATTCCGAGCCCCACCAGCATCCCGCCCGGATGCCGGTTCCATACGCGCTGCCTCTATCGGTTCGAACCCTGCGACAAGATCATGCCGGGAACAACGGACCTGGGGAACGGACATTTCGTGGACTGCCACTTGCGGGGATAGTGCGGAGAAAAGACCTGCGCTTATGCCTCGTAGAGGATCCTGGCCGGTTCGAGCTGCAGCGCGCCGATCTTCCTGAGCTGCGGCAGGATCCGCGCCTGCATCACGTCGCCGTCCATTTCCTTCCGCAGCAGGTCGCAGAACACATCTGATATCTTCCCATCGAACTGGGTGCCGCTGCACCGCCGGATCTCACGGAAGGCCTCCTCGAGCGTCAGCCGCTCGCGGTAGGGCCGGTCGGTCACCATGGCGTCAAAGGCATCGGCAAGGTTCAGGATCTTCGCGCCCTCGCTCAGTTCTCCCTCGGCAAGCGAATCGGGATATCCGCCGCCGTCGATCCGCTCGTGATGGTGGCGGATGAACTGAACGACGTTCTTCCAGGGAAACCGTATCTTCGACAGGATGCTGTGGGAAACCTGGGGGTGCGTCCTGATCACATCGCGCTCCCTCGTTGTCAGCTCATCGCGCTTGTTGATGATGCCGTTGTCGATCACGATCTTGCCGATGTCATGCAGCAGCCCGGCGATATAGATCGCCTCGATGTCCTTCTCCTCCCAGCCCAGCTCGCCCGCTACCGCGGCCGCATAGGTGGCGACCCGGTGGGAATGGTTCTTCGTGTAATCGTCCTTGAAGTCGATGGCTGCGGCAAAGGCCTGGATGGTGTCCAGGTAGATCTGGTGCATGTTCTCGTAGAGCCGCTTGTTCTCCGCCACCTTTTCCGAGAGCTTCAGGAACAGCCGCGCGTTGTGCAGGGTGATCGCGAGCTGATGGGCGGCCGCTTTCAGCGCGTCCTTCTCGCTGCGGAGATAGGCATTCCTGCTCAGCCGCTTTCCGAGCGACAGGGCGCCGACGCATTCGTTCTTCGCGAAGAGCGGCACAAAGGTCTTTGTTCCCATTTGACGGAAGGCCTCGCGGTTGCGTTCATAGAGCCGGCTGCCGGCAAGGTCATCGCAGGCGACCGGCTCGTTCAGCGGAAAAGACCTGAGATGTGCGGCATCGACGCAGAGCCTGATGTCCGCCGCCCCCTCGACGCCTTTTTCCGCCAGGACCTCCATGCACCGCCGCTTCGGGGTATAGGCCAGCAACGCGGCCCGGGGGACGGAGAACATGCCGGTCACCACATAGAGCGCTGACCGCATCTTCTCCTCCAGGTCCTTGGCCGATGATACTTCCTGCCCCAGGTCGGCCAGGGACGAGATGCTGAACAGCAGCCGCGTGAGGTCCGTTTTTCTTTCCATATCAATCCCCTCCATGCAGGAAGAGCAGGGCGTCCCCTTCCTCCCAGAACACGCGCACATGCTTTG